>NZ_JBSVWS010000005.1:0-99941 GCF_054071155.1 Pseudomonas sp. SDO5532_S415
CACAAGGGATATACATCCCACAAGGGATATACATCCCACAAGGGATATACATCCCACAAGGGATATACATCCCACAAGGGATATACATCCCACAAGGGATATACATCCCACAAGGGATATACATCCCACAAGGGATATACATCCCACAAGGGATATACATCCCACAAGGGATATACATCCCTCGGGGGAAGTGTTTTTTACATCCAGCGCTTGAAGATCAACGACGTATTCACCCCGCCAAACGCAAAGTTATTGTTCATCGCAAACTGATTGCTTATCTGCCGGAACTCGCCGCGCAGGTAGTCGAGTTTGCCGCAGTGCGGGTCGACTTCGTCGAGGTTGAGGGTGTGGGCGTAGAGGTCGCGGTTGAGCATTTCGATGCTGAACCAGGATTCCAGCGCACCGCAGGCACCGAGGGTGTGGCCGAGGAAGCTTTTCTGCGAGCTGATCGGCATGTGTTCGCCGAACAGGCTGCTGGTGGCCAGGGTTTCGGCGATGTCGCCTTGTTCGGTGGCGGTGCCGTGGCCATTCACGTAGCCGATGTCCGACGGTTTGAGCCCGGCGTCTTCCAGCGCCAGTTCCATGGCCCGGCGCATGGTGACTTGCTCCGGACGGGTGGTGTGCTGGCCGTCGGCGTTGCTGCCGAAACCGACGATCTCGGCATGGATGCGCGCGCCTCGGGCCAGGGCGTGTTCCAGCTCTTCGAGCACCAGCATGCCGCCGCCTTCACCGATCACCAGGCCATCGCGACCCTTGTCATACGGGCGCGGACTGTTTTGCGGGGCATCGTTTTTCAGGCTGGTGGCATAGAGCGCATCGAAGACCATGGCCTCGGTCGGGCACAGCTCTTCGGCGCCACCGGCGAGCATCAACGGCAGGCGCCCGAACTTGATGGCTTCGTAGGCATAGCCGATACCCTGGCTGCCGCTGGTGCAGGCGCTGGAGGTGGGGATCAGCCGGCCGGTAAGGCCGAAGAAGATGCTGATATTGGCCGCCGTGGTGTGCGGCATCATGCGCACGTAGGAGTTGGCGTTCAGGCCTTCGGCCACCGAGTTGAGCAGCATGTTGCCGAACGCCTTGATCTCGTCGGTGCTGCCGGTGGACGAGCCACAAGCAACGCCCATGCGCCCGTCCTTGATCGACTCGTCGCCCAACAGGCCGGCGTCGGCCAGCGCCATCTCTGCCGCACCCACGGCAAGCCGTGAGACCCGGCCCATGCTGCGCAGTTGCTTGCGGGTCCAGTGGCTCGGCACCTTGAAGTCATCGATGGGGCCAGCCAGGCGCGTGTTGAGTTCGGTGAAACGATCCCACTCATCCATCCGGCGGATGCCGCTGCGGTTGGCCGCGAAGTTGCCGGCGATGGTGTCCCAGTCGCTGCCCAGCGATGTGATGCCGGCCATGCCGGTGACGACGACGCGTTTCATCAACACAGGCCTCCATTGACGGCCAGTACCTGCCGGGTGATGTACGAGGCTTCCGCCGACATCAGGAAATTCACCGCGCCGGCCACCTCTTGCGGGGTGCCCATGCGCTGCGCAGGGATCATTTTCATCAGTTCTTCCACCGGCACGTTTTCATCGAGCATCGCGGTGTCGATCAGGCCGGGCGCGACACAGTTGACGGTGATTTTGCGCTTGCCCAGTTCGATCGCCAACGCCTTCGCTGCGCCGATCAGCCCGGCCTTGGAGGCGCTGTAGTTGACCTGGCCACGGTTGCCGATCAGGCCGGACACCGAGGTGATGCAGACAATCCGCCCGGCGGCGCGACGACGGATCATCGGCATCATCACCGGGTGCAGCACGTTGTAGAAACCGTCGAGGTTGGTGCGCATCACCACATCCCAATCATCCTCGCTCAGCGCCGGAAAAGCACCGTCACGGGTCAGACCGGCGTTGAGTACCACGCCGTAATAGGCGCCGTGGGTTTCCACGTCAGCCTCCAGAATGGCTTTGCAGGCGGCACGGTCGGACACGTCGAATTGCAGGATGCGCGCCTTGCTTCCGAAGGCCTCGATTTCGCCCTGTACCGCCATCGCATCTGTCAGGCCGCTGCGGCAGTGCAGCACGATGTCATGTCCAGCCTGGGCCAGGCGCAAGGCAATGGCGCGGCCGATGCCACGGCTGGAACCGGTGACCAGTACGGATTCAGTCATGGCTGTGTTCCTTGTGTAGAACCTTGGGGTTCATGGAGATACTGAGCCGCCTGGGGCGGGCGATACACGTTCAGACGGGCGCTGGCGTGAATGCCAGGCGCATTGATGTGGCATTCGAACACGCCCATGCCGTTGTCGTCTTCCAGCGAGCGAATGCCGTGGATGGTCAGCTCGGTGCCGGCCGGGAAGCTTTCGACGTTGCATTCGAACTTGCGACTGCCGAGCAGGAAGCCAAGCTCTACCGCATCGCCACGCTGGCGTGCATGGCAACCGGCGAAGGCGGCAACGCTCTGGGCCATCAGTTCGATGCCGACCCAGGCCGGCAAACTGCCGTCCGGGTGGCTGAACAATCCGTCGGGTTTGACGGTGAGGCAGGTGTGAATCTGCTCCTCATCGAACGCCAGGATCCGGTCGATGAGGATCATGTCACCTGCGTGAGGGATCAGTTCGGCGAGCGGCCAGTCAATCATGGGGCGTCTCCGATAATCAGGCTGACGTTGTTGCCACCGAAAGCGAAAGAGTTGCTCATCAGGTAGCGAGGACCTGTGGACGTCAGGCGATCGGCCGGGGTCACCCATTTCAGGGCGGGCAACTCGGGGTCCGGTTGGCCGTCCCATACATGCGGCGGCAAAGCCTGTTCGCGGTTGCCTGCGCTCAGGCTCAACCAGCAAAACGCCGCTTCCAGCGCGCCAGCGGCGCCGAGGGTGTGGCCGGTCATGGGTTTGGTAGAGGAGCAGGGCACGCCGGCGGGGAACAACGCGGCCACTGCCTGACTTTCCATGGCGTCGTTATGCTGGGTGGCAGTGCCGTGCAGGTTCAGGTA
Organism: Pseudomonas sp. SDO5532_S415; assembly: GCF_054071155.1. Classification (NCBI taxonomy): domain Bacteria; kingdom Pseudomonadati; phylum Pseudomonadota; class Gammaproteobacteria; order Pseudomonadales; family Pseudomonadaceae; genus Pseudomonas; species Pseudomonas sp. SDO5532_S415. The sequence continues at coordinate 2,976 of NZ_JBSVWS010000005.1, forward strand.
ACTGATTTGTTGTGGTTGCAACCCGGCTCGGGTCAACGCCTTGCGCATCGCTTGCAGGGCTCCACGACCCGAGGGTTCCGGCGCGGAAATATGGTGCGCATCGGAGCTGGCACCGCTGCCGAGCAGAGCGATCGGATGATTGCCACCCGCCTGCTTGCTCATCAGGAACAGCACCGCCGCTTCACCGATGTTGATGCCGTTGCGATTCACTGAGAACGGGTTGCAGCGCTGATCGCTCACCGCTTCCAGCGCCGAGAAGCCATTGAGGGTCAATTTGCACAGGCTGTCGACGCCACCGCACAGCACCACGTCGCATACACCGAGGTCGAGCAGGCGTTGGGCGCTCATCAGTGCCCGGGCGCTGGAGGTGCAGGCGGTGGAAATCACATAGTCCGGACCGCTCAGTTGCAGCCAGTCGGCGAGGAAGCTGGCCGGCGCGCCGAGTTCCTGTTGCTGGTAATCATATTCGGGCGGGAACTGCTGCTCGCGGATGTAATGGGACAGGCCCTGGCTGGCTTCGTCGATGCCCGAAGTGCTGGTGCCCAGAACGACGCCGATGCGGTCGCGGCCGTAGGCCTGGATCGCTTGGTCGATGTCCGGGCGAATTTGCAGGGCGGCTTCCATCAACAACCGATTGTTGCGGGTGTTTTGCCGGGACAGTTCGGCGGGAATCGCCACCAGTTCGCCACGCACCGCGCCCACCGGTAGCGAACGCTGCGCCACCCAGCCAGTTTCGCCACGCATGCCGGAGCAGTCGCCGGCATACAGGTTGCGCGCAACTTCTTGTTTGTCACGGCCCAGGGAGCAGATGATCCCCAGGGCATTCAGGTAGGCGGTCATGGTGCCTCCCCGCTCAGCGGCGTGACTTGGTATTTCGGGCCTTCGGGCAAGTTCAATTCAAAGCTCATCGGTTGTAAATAGCGCACGTCCCAGCGTGCGGGCAAGGAGCGTTGTGCGCCGTGTTGCCAGGCTTGCGGATAGTTGCCGGGCAATTCGTCCTGCGGGGTCAGCGCAAACAACAGCGCCGCGAACAGCTCCCGGGCTTCCGGGTTGGGCGGCAGCAGGCCATCAGCCTGCCATGCTCCATCCACCAGTTTCTGACGCGCCTGTGGAATGCCCAGCAGGTCCATCATCGACCAGCGAATGGCCGGGCCTTCACGCTGGATCACCAGCACCCAGTCCTGGCGCTGTTCGGCTTGCAGTCGCTGGATATGCAATTGCAGCGGCAACGACAGGCTCGGGGTTTGCTCGGGCAGCGGTGCCTGGCTGGCGCAGGCGCTCAATAGCAGAACACAGCCCAGAAGCAAAAATCGCAGAATACTCGGAACCCTTGTGGGAGCGAGCCTGCTCGCGAAGAGGGCATCACATCCAACATCACTGTTGAAGGATGCACCGCTTTCGCGAGCAAGCCCGCTCCCACAGGTTGAATAGCTCATGTGGCATCCCTTGCACAGAGTTCCGAGATCATTTTCAAGCGACGCCTGGCCTCGCTGACGAACGGGTTGCGTTCGTCCCAGGCGTAGCCGGCCAGGATCGAGCTGATCATGCGACGGATATCCGGCGAGCCGCCCTCATGGTAAATCACGTCCTGGAAGGTCCCGGCGTACCAGCCTTCGACGTAGCAACGGAAGGTGTCGACGCCGCGCTTGAGTGGTTCGGCGAACTCTTTTTGCCAGTCGACGGCTTCGCCTTGCAACTGGCGGTGCAGCACCCCGGCGGCCATGCTCGCCGAACGCATGGCGATGGTGACGCCGGAGGAGAACACCGGATCGAGGAATTCCGCGGCGTTGCCCAGCAGCGCAAAACCCGGCCCGTGCAGGGTTTTAACGTTGGCTGAGTAACCGCCGATGGTGCGCGCTGGTGTATCCCACACGGCATTGTCCAGTACGCCGGCCAGGCTTGGCGTCTCGGCAATGAAACCGCGCAGGCAGTCGTCCAGATCGTCGCTACGGCCCTCGAAGTGTTCTTTTGCCGCGACCACACCTACTGAGCATCTCCCATTGCTGAACGGGATGGTCCAGAACCAGATATCGCGGTGGATCGGATGGGTGGTGATGAGGATCTTGGTGCGGTCGAAATTCGGCTGGTCGATATGGTCTTCGACGTGGGTGAACACCGCCTGGCGCACCGGGAAGTTCGACGGTGCTTCGAGGTCGAGCAGGCGTGGCAGCACGCGACCGTAACCGCTGGCGTCGAGCATGAAATCGGCCTCGACACGATATTCGCTGCCATCTTCGCGACGCACGCCAAGTCGCGGTTTGGCGTGTTCGAAATCGACGCTGACGATGGCTTCGCCGTAACGGATCTCCACGCCTTGCAGTGCCGCTTGATCGGCCAGCAACTGGTCAAAATCGGCGCGCTGGACCTGGAAGGTCGCCGGCTTGCCGTGGGTGAAGGTGTCGCCGAAATCGAAGGCGCTGTACCGCTCGCCCCAGGCAAACGCGGCGCCGGTCTTGAGCTGAAAACCGGCGGCGTTGACAGCGTCGAGCATGCCCGCTTCTTCGACGAAATCCAGGCAATGGGACAACAGGCTTTCACCGATGGAAAAGCGTGGGAAATGCTGACGCTCGATGACCAGCACATCGTGTCCCTTGCGTTTGAGCAGCGCGGCGGCGATGGCACCCGAAGGGCCTGCGCCGATGACCACGATCCGGCGATGTTCCATTTCAACGGTTGGCATGAGGGCTCCTTGCCGGGACGGCAGCTTTCAGGGGAATACGGTGCATGCCGGCCAGTGCCGGCAGCAATGTGGCGATCAGGCCCATCAGCATCAGCGCAAAGTACAGCGCCGGGCTGATGAGCTGTTGTTGCAGCAGCAGGTTGAGAAAGACGATCTCGCTCAAGCCGCGAATGTTCAGCAGCACACTTTCCCGCCAGCGACTGGCGCCCTGGAACGAGGCGCCGGCCCAGCCCAGGCCGAGCCAGTTGCCCAGCAGTTTGCTGGCAATCGGCAACAGCAGCAGCGCCGCCAATTGCACCCAGCCGAGGCTGTCCATGGCGCTGTGCACGTTGATTTGCACGATGCCGAAGGTGAGGATCAACGGAATGGCCATGTAGGTCTGCAAGCGGCTCATCCAGATCGCCGGCAGCGGCAGTACCAGCGGTGCTTTCAGTGCGGCCATGATCAGCACATAACCGATGCCGAAAATCAGCGCATTGAGCTTGTAGTGTTCGGCCACCACCAGCAGGGCGAAAAAGCCCAGGCTGTACAGCCACAGTTGGCGCAGGCCCAGCAGTCTCAGCAGCACCGGAAGACAGGCGCCGGCCAATGGTAGCAACAGGCTGCTCAGATGCAGGGTGCCTTGGGCGACGGCGAACAGGCTCCAGCAAGTGAGGTCGATGAGGATCGCGGTCTGCACCAGCCGCCGAGTGGCGGCGGGCGGATAATCGATATGCCGCAGGTACAGGTACAGCACCGGGATCGCGGTAATGGCGAACAGCAAGCCTACCGCCAGGGAGCTGATCCAGGGCTGCGGCGGCAACAGCCAGATCGCCGTGGCAAGGCCGCAGGCGAACGGAATGCAGAAGCTCGGCAGGGCGATTTTCAGGCTCTGGCGGTCCAGGTGCAGGTCGATCACGTCGCTGAGGATGTAACCCAGCAACAGCGCGAAACTCAAGCTGTAGAGGTTCTTCAGCCAGAGCGGCGACACCAGCGCCGCGCCGCTCAACTGCCATTGCGGTTCGATCCAGAAATACATCAGCAGCGGCAGGCCGACGGTCGCCAACAGCAGCTGGCTGACGATCGGGATCAGGCCGAAGTGGCGACCGACTCGTGTCGCTACGGCAAACAGGGTCAGGGCCATTACCCAAAACAGGGCGATCATCATGCTGTCGGCTCCGCGACCGTGGCTGCATGCACCTGGCGACCGGCCCAGGGGGCCAGCATGAAGCTGAACACCAGGCCCAGGCTGACTGACAGGCCGAAGTTACTCACCGCCGGCGTGCTCGACACCGCCAGCAGGCCGAACGACAGCCAGGTGGTCAAAGCCGCCAGCAAGGTGCCCAGCAGGCTCACGGCCGCGCCGCCCACCTGTTCACGCATGAGGATCGCATAGTCGACGCTGATCGCCGTCACCAGCAGCAGGCCGAACAGGCTGAACAGGGTCAACGGTTGCCCCAGCCAACCGAGGCTGGCGAGGCTGCACAATGCAGCCAGCAATGGCAGGGAGACGATGCGCAACGCCCCGCCGAAGCCGAACGGCAGGATCAGCACCAGCACAATGAGTACGCAGGACGCGAGTTTCAGTTCGGCGGCACTGATTTGCGTGTCAGCGAACACTTTGTTCAATTCACCCAGCCGATCCACCAACTGCACGCCCGGCAAGTCTTCGGCCTGGACCCGCAGCAGGGCAGGGTTGTTCAGGCCTTGCAGGCTGACCATCGCCGCCACGCCATCCGCGGTCGGTCCCAGCCACAACAGGCGATAAGGCTCGGCCAGGGGGCCGGCCAGCGCGGCGTCGATGTCTTCGATGGGCAGTGCCTGCAACGTCTTCAGTTCCGCCTGCAGTGCCTCGACCGGCACGCCGACATCGAGCAACGGCTGCCAGAACTTCGGCAGTTTGCCCAGCGCTTCGCGCACCTGCTGCTGTTCGCTCGGCTGATTGACCAGTTGATTGAGCGACAGGAAACCCTGGAGTTTTTCCAGGTTGACCAGTTGATCCAGGCGTTCGCTCAAGGCGGACTGACGTTCAAGCAATTGCTGTTGATCGGTCGCCTGCACCAGGAAGAACTGGCTGGTGGGTTGATAACCGGTAATCCGCGCAATGGTTTGCGCCTCGTCAGTCAATTGCTGCGGTGCGCCGACCCATTGGCGGATGTCATTTTTCGTTTCCAGTTGCACCAGACCACCGATGCAGAAGGCAATCAGCAGCGCCAGCAACACCGGCGTATGCAGGCGCTTGAGCAGTGCTTCCCGACAGCTCAGCAACGACTCCGAAATGCGTAGCGGCCACTGTGCCGGACGCAGTTCCACACCCTTGAGCAATGCCGGCAGCAGGCACACGGCAGACAAATAGGCACCCAACAGGCCGGCGGCGGAGAACACCGCGATCTGGGTCAGTGCGGGGAATGGCGTCCAGGCCAGGGCCAGGTAGCCAATGGCGCTGGTGATCAGGCTCAGGGTCAGGCCCGGCAAGGTCAGGCGCAGGGCCGGCCAGCTGTGCCAGGGCTTCAGGCTCCAGCTCTTGGACAGGTAATGCAACGGGTAATCGACGGCGACGCCGATCAGGCTTGAACCCAGCACCAGGGTCATCACATGCATGCGGCCGAACAGCGCCACGCAAGCCACCGCGCCGAACAGCATGCCCACCAGCACCGGGACGAAGGCCAGCAGCACGCGCCAGCAACGGAAGGCCAACAACAGCAGCAACAGAATCCCGACCGTGGCACCGCCGCCGACCCAGGTCATTTCGCGGGAGGCCTGCTTCTGACCGTTGGCGGCATACAGCAGGCCGCTGGCCGCCAGCAGCTGCACGCCGGACTCGGCAGCTTCTTCGCGGCTGTGCTGGAGCAGGTCGGCCACTTGCAGCGGCAGGTTCATGTCGAAGGCGTTGCCGGTGGTCCGCGCGCGCAGCAGTACCCAATGTTTGCCGTCGGCCTCGGCAATCAAGGCGCCGCTGCCGATGTCCAGCTGCACCGCGCCGTGTTGCGGCTGGCTGTTCTGGATGCGCCCGGTCAGGCCCAGCCAGTCGTCCTGGCTCGGCACCAGGCTGAAACCGGTGAAGGGGTCGAACAGTGCCTGCACCCGTTGCTGAATGAAGGCGTCGGGATGCTCGATCAGTTGCTGGCGATCTGGCGCCGACAGCATCGCCAATCGGCCTTGCAGCAGCTGCGTGCGCAGCGCCGGCAAATCGGCTTGCAGGTTCCACTGGACCTTTTCGAACAGGCCGCTGACCTGCCACTGATCCCCCAGTTTCTGCGCCATGTTGATGGCTTGTTCACGATGTTCATGGCCGACCAGCACCAGCATTTCGCGGTTCAGCGGTTCTTGCATGCGTTGTTCGGCGCGCAGCTCCAGGGCGTCCGGCGCGGTGCCGGGTACCAGTTCCATCAGGTTGGCCGACAACGGGGCGCCGTCGCGCCATTGCCAGCCCGCGAGCGCCAGCACTGCCAGCAACAGGATCAGGAATAACCGCGGAAGCATCCGTTCACTCGGCAAAGTCATGTTGCTCCGCGTCGCTCAACGGTTGTGCGCTGGTGCTGTCCTGCATGCGCAACAGGGTGCTGTCACCCTGGGTTTCCAGCAATTCGATGCTGTGCACCAGTTCACCGCCGGTGATGTTGATCTGGTTGAACACCTGCTTGAGCAGCATTGAGCGTGGCACCAGTGTCAGTTTCCAGTTCTGTGGGTCACCACTCAGTGACAGCTCGAAATCCCGTTGCAGCCCGCTGCTGTCACCTTGCAACACGGCGAGGAACAAACGGTTCTGCTCGGCACCGGCGCTCTTGCCCGGCAGCATCTGCCAACCGCTGGCATCACGTCGTGCGATGCCCTTGGTGGTGATGCGGTAATCCTGTTGCAGCGGCGTTTTCAACAGCCACAACAAACCCTGGTTTTTTGCCAGGACGAAGGAGCCCTTGCTGGTCAGCGGCTGGGGCAGGGCGCGCAGGTGTTTCTCCTGGACGAAGCTGCCGTGGATAACTTCGGGTCTGGCCAGCTGATCGCTGAGCTGTTGCAGATCGAAGGCATGGGCCAGCCCTGGAATACCCAGCAACACACAAAACACTGTGGGAGCGAGCCTGCTCGCGAAAAACCTGAGAACGCCACGGGGTGTCAGGTGCCCAGCATCATCGTTATCGACCATCGCGAGCAGGCTCGCTCCCACAGGGAAGTGGCGGGCATTCATGAGAGCACCCGTTCGACGGCGTCGGTAAAGACCTTCGGCGAAGCCAGTTGCATCTCGCGGCTGCCCATGTCGACGGCGACTTGCACGGAAACGGCGCGGGTCAAGCGTTCGCCGGTTTCCAGGTCGCTGATCAGGTAGTTGATCTTCAGTCTGTTCTCCCACTCCACCAGATTGGCGCGCACGTTCAGCTTCTGACCGAACACCGCGCCCCGCACGTAGCGCAGTTGCAGGTCGATCACCGGCCAGGCGTAGCCCGATTCGGACATGGCGCTGTAGTTGTGGCCGATCTTGTCCAGCAACGCGCAGCGGGCGATTTCCAGGTATTTGACGTAATGGCCGTGCCAGACGACGTTCATGCTGTCGACGTCAAAGAACGGCACGAGGATTTCCGTATCGGTGTGGAGCACTCCCTTGCTACGCATGCAGCCTCCAGTGTTGTTCGGCGATGCGTTGCAGGCACAGGCGCAATTCGCCTTCCAGCGCGCGGTCTTCGATGACCGGCGGGAAGTCTTTGGCCAACTCTTCGTGCATGGCGGCCAGCGCTGGCGGCAACGGGCGTGAGTCTGCGGACTGTTCACGTAGCCAGACGCCCTGATTGGCGGCCAGCAGCGTGGCGGCGGCGACCTGTTCGGTCAGTTCCAGCACGCGAATCGCATCACGGGCGGCGATGGTGCCCATGCTCACCTTGTCCTGGTTGTGACACTCGGTGGAACGCGAGAACACGCTGGCCGGCATGGTGTTTTTCAGCGCTTCGGCGGTCCATGCACTGGCGCCGATCTGCACCGCCTTGAAGCCGTGATTGAGCATGGCCCGCTCGGCGGAGGCACCGGACAGGTTGCTCGGCAAACCATGGTTGTAACGCTCGTCCACCAGCAGCGCGAGCTGGCGATCGAGCAGGTCGGCGACGTTGGCCACGAGGTTTTTCAGGCTGTCCATGGCGAAGGCGATGTGGCCGCCATAGAAGTGCCCGCCGTGCAGCACGCGCTCGGCTTCGGCGTCGATGATCGGGTTGTCGTTGGCGCTGTTGAGCTCGGTCTCGATGAATGAGCGCAGCCAGTTCAGGCTGTCGGCCAGCACACCGAGGACGTGGGGCGCGCATCGCAGGGAGTAGCGGTCCTGCAGGCGATGCAACGGCGCGGTGGGGGCGTCGATCGCCAGGTCCTTGCGCAACCACGCGGCGACCTGCATCTGCCCCGGATGGGGTTTGGTGGCGAACAGACGCTCGTCGAAGTGCTCCGGGTTACCTTGAAGGGCAACCACGTTCAGCGCGGTGATGCGGGTCGCCAGTTGCAGCAGGTAATCGGCGCGGGCGTAGGCCAGGCAGGCAAGACCGGTCATCACCGCCGTGCCGTTCATCAGCGCCAGGGCTTCCTTCGGACGCAGCACCAGTGGTTGCCAGCCAAGTTCGCGATGCACATCGGCGGCCTGACGGCGTTCGCCACGGAACATCACTTCGCGTTCGCCGGACAGGGTCGCGGCGACATAAGACAATGGCGTCAGATCGCCGCTGGCACCGACCGAACCTTCTTCCGGAATCAGCGGCAGGATGTCGTGTTCAAGGAACGCTTGCAGGCGCTCCAGCAGCTCCACGCGCACCCCGGAAACACCGTGGCACAACGACTGCAACCGCGCCGCCAGTACCGCGCGGGTCGCCTGGGCGTCGAGCAGTTTGCCCAGCCCGCAGCCGTGGAAGGTGTAGAGATGACGCGGCAGCGCCTCGACGTGATGCAGCGGCACCGCCACCACGCAGGAATCGCCGTAACCGGTGGTCACGCCATAGATCACGCCTTCCTTGTCCAGCAGGGAATCGAGGAAGCGTGCGCCCTTGGCGATGCGCTCGCGGTACGCGGGGTCGCTTTGCAGCTGCGTGGGGGCCTGGCGGTTGGCCAGGGCCAGCACGTCTTCGATGCGCAAAGGGAGTTCGCCGAAGGTTACCGGCTCAAGCGTTGGCGTCGTCATCGGTCTTCCAGAAAGGGTAAAAGTTGAACCATTGTTGGGGCGCTTCGAGGCAATAGTGACTCAGGCGCCCGGCATAACGGGATGCCCACTGATGAATGACCTGCTCGCGGTCTCCGCGTTTCCAGGTGATCGCCTCAGCGAACGGCTCCAGAGTCAGTCGATAACCGCCGTCGGGTTTCTTCAGGCACAGCAGCAGATTGACCGGGCATTTCAGCAGGCCGGCCAGCAGCCACGGCCCTTGCGGAAATTTCGCCGGGTGCCCCAGGAAATCCACGGTCACGCTACGCCCGCCATGCAGCGGCACGCGGTCGCCGGCAATCGCCAGCCACTCGCCGCGCTCCAGGCGTTCGTGCAGTTGCAGCATGATCACCGGGTCCAGTTCGCTGACCTGAATCAGGCGCAGATTGGTGGCACCGGCTTCGCCCAGCAAGCGATTGAATTGTTCGGCGTGCTTGGTGTGCACCAGCACGTTCATCGTCACCTTCTCACCGATCTCCGCCAGCGCTCGGCAGACTTCCAGGTTGCCCAGGTGCGCACCCACCAGCATCTGTCCGCGGGTGCCGCGCAACTGGTTGCGCAACAGCGCCGGGTCGATGATCTCAATCTGTTCGATGCTCAGCTTGCCGTTCCATACGTCGAGTTTGTCGAGCATGGAGTCGGCGAAGGCCATGAACTGGCCGAATACCCGCCAATGGGTCGGACGCAATTCGCTGCGGCCGCTCCAGTCAGCAAGCCGCTGCTGGTACTGCCAGGCGCTGTGACGGGCGCCGCGACCGAACAGGAAAAAGTACAGCACGATGCCGTACAGCAACGGGCTCAACAGTCGGCGACCGAGGACTTTGGCGGCGAACGCCGTGAATTTCATCAGCCAGAAGCTGCCGCGTTCCTCGCGGTCGGCCCAATGTTGCTTTTCGACGTTCATGTTCGCCACCGCCGCCAGAGAATCAGGGGCGAGCGCAGCAGCATGCCGAAGAACAACCGGGTGTGCATGCTCGAAATCAGCACGTTGTCGTGGAACATGCGGAAATGCGAAACGCCGTCCAGAGGGTAGTGAACTCGGGTTTGCAGCCATTGCATCGGCTGATCGCGCCAGGCCAGGCGCACCAGGATGTCCGAATCGAAATCCATGCGCTTGCCGATCTTCGCGGTGTCGATCAGCGCCAGTACCGGCGGCAACGGATAGACACGGAAGCCGCACATGGAGTCGCGGATCTGCAGCGACAGGGTATTGATCCAGACCATGACGTGGGTCAGGTAGCGGGCGTACAGGCGACCTTTGGGCACACTGGCGTCGTACTGCGGATAGCCGCAGATCACCGCCTCGGGATAAGCGCGGGAGTGTTCGATGAAACGTTGGACGTCTTGCAGGTCGTGTTGACCGTCAGCGTCCACCTGCAAGGCGTGACTGAAACCCAGGCGCGAGGCTTCACGCAGGCCGGTCATCACCGCACCACCCTTGCCCTGATTGGCGGCCAGGCGGATCAAGTGCACCTTGTCGCGCTGGGCCAGTTGATCCAGGACCGTGGCGCAGGGCTTATCGCTGGCGTCGTCCACCAGAATGCAGGGCAGACCGCTGGCGAGCAGTGCCTCGACCACCGTGGTGATCGCGGTTTCGTGGTTATAGACCGGGATGACGGCGCAGGGGTTATGCATTTTGGGGTACACCTGTGAAACCGAGGTGTCTGCTTCGCGAGCAGGCTCGCTCCCACACTGAACGGGTGAGCACCGCAGTCTCCCTGTGGGAGCGAGCCTGCTCGCGAATGAGTGCGCAGCACTCACCAAACCTATGCATGTACTGTCTCCAGCAGAATCCGCCCACTGGAGCAGGTAGCGGTTTCATTGCGATAGGCGAAATACAGTTTGTTGCGGCTCGGGTCGAAGCGCAGGTGCAATTGCACTTCATCACCGGGACGCACCAGTTGCTGGAACTTCAGCACTTCCATGCCGGCGAATTTTGCCGGCAGGTTCATCAATTGCTGGCCCAGGCTCAATGCCCACTCCACTTGCACCACGCCCGGCAGCACCGGCGCTCGGGGGAAGTGGCCACTGAAATAGGCCAGGTCCGGTGGCACGGCCAGTTGCAGGCTCCACTCGCCCTCGGTTTCGATCTGTTCCAGCACCAGTGGCGCCTTGGGGCGCGGCGCCAGCAGCAGGGCTTCGACATCGGCTTGGGGCAGTTTGCCTTGAGCGTTCAGCGGCAGTTGCCGTAGCAAACGCCAGCGCCGTGGCAGGGCCAGGGCTTCGCAGTGTTGGCTCAGATGTTGGCGCAAGGTCTCAGTGAGGCCGCGTCGGCCTTGGTTGCGCAGGGCATGCAACCCCGCTTCGCTGAGTACCAGCAGCGCCCCCAGTGAGGCGCGGTTTTCCTGAACGACACCCAGCCGCGCTTCGGCGACCCAATCATGAGCCGTCAGCGCCTGCTCCAGCATTGGCAGCGAGATGCGTTTTTCTTCCAGTTTGACGATCCGGTCCAGCCGCCCGAGCAATTCGAATCGGCCATCAGGGGCGATTTTCGCTGCATCGGCGGTGTGTTCGACATGGCCGGCGGGCAAGTAGGGCGAGGTGATGAGCAGAGCGCCGTCTTTGTCCTGGCTCAGCGCGACATCGGCGAAGGGTTGCCACAGATCGTGCCCCTGACGCCATGCAATGCCACCGGTCTCCGAACTGCCGAAAATTTCGGTCGGCCATTGATGCAGGCGCTCGTGCAGGCTCTGTGCGGCCTCGGCTGGCAATGCGCCGCCGGATGAAAACACCCGACGCACCGTGCTCAAGGCCCGCCAGTCGAGGTTGTCACCCATCCGTTTGAGCAGCGCCGGGCTGGCGACCCAGGCGAAGGCCGGGTGCAAACGGCTGGCGCGTTGCAGGTCTTCCGGAAAGGCCAATTGCTTGCGCACGAACGGGCGCCCGGCGCAGAGCGGCCAAAGTACCCGAAACAGCAGGCCGTAAATGTGTTGGGTGGCGACGCTGCCAATGATGCACGCCGGGCCCAGGTCGGCGCCCCACAGTTGCTCCAGGGCTTGGACTTCATTGATCAGTTGGCGCAGGTTTTTCTCGATGCGCTTGGGTTCGCCGCTGGAGCCGGAGGTGCACAGGCTCAGGGAACAGCGATCCAGATCCAGTGCCGCAGCGGCCAGTGGCGGGTACTGGAAATCGTCCAGACGGGCGTCATCGGGTTGATCGGTGAGCCACAGGTCGACTTCGCCCGACCAGCGCTGGCGAGTCTGGGCTTGCAGGTCGGCCGGCAACAAAACGCTGACCCCGGCACGCCACGCGCCGAGCAGGGCAATCGCCAGGTCGACGGCGTCCTCAAGGTGCACGGCGATGCGCTGCACGCCTTTGGCTTGCAGGCCGGCGGCCAGGCTCAGGACCTGTTCGCACAGTTGTGCGTGATTCAGCGCCGGTTCGGCCGTTACGACACGCTCCGGCTGAGCCTTGAGCAACAAGTGCTCAAGTTTTATCCAATTCATGGGTGGCCTCGTACCCTTTGTCGTATGAGCCATTCAATGGCAAACATCAGGCCTATCAATCCGTAGGAAATCAGGCCGGTGTACAACATCCACCAGCTCAGCGGCGCCCAAAGCGTCAGGGCGGCCGCGCACAAACCGTTGCACAGAAAAAACACGCTCCAGGCGATGGTCACCTGGCGGGTATATCGAATGCCCTTGGCCGGTAGATGCGGTTCACGCAGGCGGGCCAGGCGTTCAACCATCGGTGTGCCGTAGATCAGACTCACGCCGAACAGCACCAGCATGAAACCGCTGATCAGGACCGGGTACCAGCGCAGCAATACCGGGCTATCGAACAGCGCCAGCAACAGACAGAACACGATGGCCACCACGGCCATCCACAGACTGCCCGGTCGCCGCCGTCCGGTCAGTGCTCGCGCCAGCCACAGGCTGCCCAGCAGCAAACCGAACTGCCATGGCGCGAAATGTTCCATGCCGAAATACACCGCGAAGGGGTACAGCAGGCCTGCCAGCAGCAGGCCGAGGCCGATCAGTCGGCTCATGCGGCGGGTTGAACCAGACGGTAGACGGCCTCGACCACGTCACTGACGGTACGCACCGATTTGAATTCCTCGGCGGCGATTTTCTTGCCGGTCTGACGTTTGATGTGATCGATCAGGTCGACCGCATCAATGCTGTCGATTTCCAGGTCCTGGTACAGGTTGGATTCGAGGCTCACGCGCTCGGGGTCCAGTTCGAACAGCTCGACCAAGGCATCGCGCAGTGTGTTGAAAATGTCGTCACGAGTTTGCATGGTCCGGTCTCAAGCTGCCTGTTTTGCAGTGACGAACGCCGCAAGGCTCGCCACGTTGCTGAAGTGATTGCGAGTGTCCTTGGCGTCGGCATCGATTTTGATGCCGTACTTTTTCTGGATGGCCAGGCCCAGTTCCAGGGCGTCCACCGAGTCAAGGCCCAGGCCTTCGCCAAACAGGGTCTGTTGATCACCGATGTCGTCGGCGCTGATGTCTTCGAGGCCGAGGGCTTCGATGATCAGATCTTTTATTTCACGGTTCAGATCGCTCATCTTCGGCGAGCTCCTTGATGAAGAAAGAATGCAAATAGTCGTTGAGCTTGCGCGAGGCCTGAGGTGCCGGGCCCAGCGCGGCGAAGACCTGTGGGTCTATATCGGCACCGACACGGAAACTGAAGTGCACGCGGCGTTTCGGGATCCGATACCAGGGCTCGGCCTTGGTCAGTGTGGTCGGGCTGACCTTGATGATCACCGGGGTGAGGATTTTCGCACCCCGCACGGCAATTGCCGCGGCCCCCCGATGAAAGGCCGGCGCCTGCCCTGGCCGGGTGCGGGTGCCTTCGGGAAAGATGATCAGGGTCTGGCCGTTTTTCAGGGCATCGGCGGCGGCATCGAGCATGTCCATGCTGCCGTCGTTGCTGATGTATTCGGTACGGCGCAGGGGGGCGCGGGTAAACGGGTTCTCCCAGAGGCTCTGCTTGACCACGCAGTTGGCGTGGCGCACCAGGCCGATCAGGAACACCACATCGATCAGCGAAGGATGATTGGCGATGATCATCTGCCCGGGTCGTCCCAGTTTTTCCGCGCCCTGGATGTCGTAGGTCAGGACACCGACGCGAGCCATGAACCGGACAAAAAACCAGAAGCAGCGACTGACGGTTTGCCGTGCGCGCAGCCGATGGGTCTGAGCATCGCCCGGCAGGCAGCTCAGCAAAGGGAAAACCAACAGGCGCAGGCACAGCCCGCCCAGCCCGAACAGGGCGAAGCTTGCGGCGGTGGCCAGCAGGCGCCAGTAATAGGCGTCGCGGTTTTTTTCGGTCACGGGTTGCGTTGCCAGGTCCATACACGATTTTTCCAGGCATGTTGGCAAGTGGTTTGCTGGCCAAGCAACGTACGCACCAGATTCAACGCGTGCGGCCAACGGGGTTTGGACAACGCATCCGCGGGGCTGTTCAGGGACAACTGCCAGTCATTGCCGGGCGTGATCAGCAGGCCTACGGCATAAGGAAAAGGCACGTCATCGATCCAGGTCGAGTAAGCCTCGGGCGGTTGTTCTTCGGTCACTACCAACAATACCGCGGGTGCGCCTTCCTTGAGCAGGGCTGCGGCTTCCAGCATGCCGTGTTCCAGGCCATCACCGGCAGCGGCGAGGGCGGTCATTTCGCTGGTTTCGCCGCGCATGATCGACCATAGGCCAATGATCGCGTTATGTACTGAAAGGCTGAATTGGGTCGGCGACAGCGGCTCGTCGACGGCCAGATCGCTGAGAATGTCGAACGTGCGGGGGGTTTCGCCGTGACGGGAAACAAATACCAGTGGCAGGTCCTGACGGCCCTCGGCCAAAGGCCAGCCGACACTGAACGCCATCCGCGCCAGACGGCTGAGGCGCCGGCGTTGCATGGCGGGCAGGAACGAAACGTCGGGAGCGGCATCGCTGACCGGCAGCACCACCGGTTGTTGGCTCCAGGCCTGCCAATCGTCCACGCTTTCGAGCCCCGGGGCCCACGCGCGCCACTGGGCGATGTTGAAATTGATCACAGACATTCATCCCGCCCCTGCGGGCTTCTTGACGCGGTGAGTGGGAGAAGACCACGACTCACTCTACGTGGCGCCTGGCGCCGTGTGGTGCGCATTATCCCGGTGCCGGGAACGTGTAGCAAATGCTGGTTACATTTTGAACAGTAAGATGTACCGGTTAGTTCGCGAAAACCGCACATTTGACAATTATTCACATCGCTATCGGCCCGTCTGTCGGCTCTGGCGCAAGCCCATGCCCCGGGTTTGCCGCATATTTGGCGGGAGATTGCCCCTGACCCTGTAGTCCCTGTGTCAGCGAGGTAGCTAAGCCATGCCGTGGGCTACTACACTCGGTCATTCTTTGATACACGGAGGTTTTTCACATGCGGCGCGTGGTGTTCAATCAGAAAGGTGGCGTGGGCAAATCCAGCATTGCCTGCAATCTGGCGGCGGTCAGCGCCAGCGAGGGCTATCGCACCCTGTTGGTGGATCTCGATGCCCAAGCCAACTCCACTCAATACCTGACGGGACTCACTGGCAATGATATTCCGATGGGTATTGCCGATTTCTTCAAGCAGACCCTGTCGTCCGGGCCTTTCGCCAGGAAAAACCAGGTCGACATCTACGAAACTCCATTCGATAACCTCCACGTCATCACCGCGACGGCTGAGCTCGCGGACTTGCAGCCCAAGCTTGAGGCCAAGCACAAGATCAACAAGCTGCGTAAATTACTGGAAGAACTCGACGAAGATTACGATCGAATCTACCTTGATACGCCGCCTGCACTGAATTTTTACGCGGTTTCGGCGCTGATTGCCGCCGATCGTGTGCTGATCCCTTTCGATTGCGACAGTTTTTCTCGTCAGGCGCTTTACGGCCTGCTAGCGGAAATTGACGAATTAAAGGATGACCATAACGAAGGCCTGGAAGTCGAAGGCATCGTGGTCAACCAGTTCCAGGCTCGCGCCAGCCTGCCCCAGCAAATTCTCGACGAATTGATCGCCGAAGGTTTGCCGGTGCTGCCGGTGTACCTGGGTAGTTCTGTGCGTATGCGCGAATCCCACCAGGCCAACACACCGTTGATCCACCTCGACCCGCGGCACAAGCTGACGCAACAGTTCGTCGAACTGCACAACCTGCTGGAAAACGCCTGATCATTGCGGTCTATGCAGAACCCATGTGGGAGCGAGCCTGCTCGCGAAATCGGTATTACAGACAAATCAATGTTGACTGACGCACCGTATTCGCGAGCAGGCTCGCTCCCACATTTGATCCGGTAGCGTCTGAAATCGTCGTCAAATCCCCTGACTACGCAACCAAATCATCAATTGCGGCAACGGGAAGGCCCCACTCTGGCGTGCGATTTCCCGTCCGTTCTTGAACAGAATCAGGCTCGGAATCGAGCGAATCCCCAATTGCGCCGACAACTGCTGATTCGCCTCGCTGTCCAGCTTGGCCAGTCGACACTTGCCCGCCAATTGCCCGGCCGCCTGCTCGAATATCGGTGCAAACGACTTGCACGGCCCGCACCAATCCGCCCAAACGTCCACCAGCAGAGGCAGATCACCCTTGATCTGACTGGCGTAGTCACCCTGTTTCAGTTCGAAGGGTTTGTTCAGTAGCACCTCGGACTTGCAACGACCGCATTTTGGGTGGTCGTTGAGGCGCTCGGCGGGAATGCGGTTAAGGCCGTTGCAGTGGGGGCAGGGGATGAGGAATGTGTCTGACATGAAAGACGGTCCAATGAGAAGCGGGTAGTCCTTATCTGGAGACACCCGCTTGAATTTTCAAATGCGCGTTACATCACGACGAACAACTGATCTCCAGATGCTTGCCCCACTCTGGCGGTCGCTCTGCATAGCTCTCCATCCCCGGCTGCTCCTCGAACGGTTTGCTCAGCACAGCGTGCAGGCGGCGGACTTCCGAGTAGTCGCCCTTTTCTGCCGCATCGATAGCGTTTTGCGCCAGGTAGTTGCGCAGGATGTACAACGGATTGACTGCGTGCATCCGTTGGCGACGCTGCTCCTGGTCAAGCGTGCCTTCGCGCATTACGCGGGCGACGTAGAGCTCGCTCCAGGCGTCGAAGCCCTTGAGGTCGACGAAGTCATCGCGCAGACGACGCACAGCCGTTTCAGGTGAATCATTGCCCAGCCGGCGGAAGAACAGGCTGTAATCGACGCCACTGTTCTGCATCAATTGCAGCAGGTGTTCCAGCAGCTTCTGGTCCTCCTCTTCTGCGGTGGTGAAACCCAGGCGGCGGCGCATCAGGTCCAGGTAATGGGCCTGGAACAGCGGCAGGTACAGGCCGAGGGTTTCGCGCAGGGCCTCGACGCTGATGAACGGCGTCAGCGCCTGGGCCAGGGCGCTTAGGTTCCATTGGCCGATCGGTACCTGGTTGCTGAAGGAGTAGCGGCCCTGATCATCGGAGTGGTTGCAGATGAAGTTGGCATCGAAGTCATCAAGAAAGGCAAACGGGCCGTAGTCGAAGGTAATACCGAGGATCGACATGTTGTCGGTGTTCATTACCCCGTGGCAGAAGCCGTAGGCTTGCCACTTGGCAATCAGCTCGGCATTGCGCTCGACGATCTCGCGGAACATTGCCAGGTACGGTTCAGGTTGTTCCAGGCACTCTGGAAAATGCATGGCGAGGACGTGGTCGCCAAGCTCTTTCTGCTTTTCGGGGCGTTTGGTGTAGTAGAAATATTCGAAGTGCCCGAAGCGCACATGGCTGGGCGCCATTCGCAGCACCATTGCCGCGCGCTCCTGTTTTTCGCGCCAGACAGGGGTGTCAGAGCCGATCACGCACAGTGCACGAGTGGTCGGGATGTTCAGCGCATGCAGGGCTTCTGAGGCGAGGAATTCGCGGATCGAGGAACGCAGTACCGCCCGTCCGTCGCCCATGCGCGAGAAGGGCGTCTGCCCGGCACCCTTGAGGTGCAGGTCCCAATGCTCGCCGGCTTCGTTGTACACCTCACCCAGCAACAGGCCACGGCCGTCGCCCAGCTGCGGGTTGTAGGAACCGAACTGATGCCCTGAATAGACCATCGCCCTCGGGATCGCGTCGGCCCAGAGCTTGTGGCCGCTGAACAACTCGGCGAATTCCTGGGTTTCGGCCACGACCGGGTCAAGATCCAGCAACGCCATGGCGGCGGGACTTGCCACCACCAGGCGCGGGTTGTCGATCGGTTCGGGCAGCACATGGGCGGAAAACGCATCGCCCAGGCGGTCGAAGCGATTATCGAAGGTCAGTTCGTCGAGGGCTTTCAAAGGCCGTCTCCAGCAGAATGTCCGAGCATTCTGCTGGGGAATTGCCGGTTAGTCGAGTTTGGCGGCAGGCGGCTCTTGCGCCGGCTTGCCATCGACCATCGGCACGATGGTTTTCGCTTCCGGCTCGATCGGCACCATCTTGTATTCCTGGCCGTGGAGGTTCTTGAGGTAGACCTCCATCTGCCGGAACGAGATGTTGATGTGCTGCTTCTTGAACTCGCGGTTGATGAAGCGGTTGACCTCATCGAGTACCGGGTTACGGTCGCCGAGGTCACGCACATGCATGCGCAGCTCGTGATCGAGGGTGCTTTCACCGAAGTTCAGGAAGTACACGTGCGGCTCCGGTTCCTTGAGCACACGTGGGTTTTCCCGCGCGGCCTTGAGCAGCAGTTCCTTCACCAGGTCCAGGTCCGAGCCGTAATCGACCCCGAGCTTGAGCGTCACCCGGGTGATGGTGTCGGTCAGGGACCAGTTGATCAGTTGTCCGGTGATGAACGTCTTGTTCGGGACAATGATGTCCTTGCGGTCGAAGTCGGTGATGGTCGTGGCGCGGATGCGGATCTTGCTGACCGTGCCCGACAGGTTGCCGATGGTGATGGTGTCGCCGATCCGCACCGGGCGCTCGAACAGAATCATGATGCCGGAGATGAAGTTGGCGAAGATCTCCTGCATGCCGAAACCGAGGCCTACCGACAGCGCCGCCACCAGCCACTGCAACTTGTCCCAGCTGACGCCGAGGGTCGACAGGGTCGAGACGAAGCCGACGCCGGCGATCACGTAGGACAGCAGCGTGGTGGTGGCGTAGGCGCTGCCCTGTGCCAGGTTCAGCTTCGACAGCACGAAGACTTCCAGCAGACCCGGCAGGTTGCGCGCCAGGGCGAAGGTGATGCCGATGATGATCAGGGCGCCGAGCATGTCGCCGATGCTGATCGGCACCATGCTCATGTTGGCGCCGGTGCCGCTGGTGTATTCGTAGAGGGTGATGTTGTCCAGGTACGAGAACACCGTGATCAGGTCGGCCCAGACCCAGTAGAGCAAAGCCATGAAGCCACCGAGCAGTGCCAGGCGGATCAGGCGCAGGGATTGTTCGTTGACCTTCTCGATGTCCAGGGTCGGTTCTTCGATCACCGCTTCACCGTCGCCGGCCTCTTTCGCTGCCTGACGTTTGGTCAGGGCGCGCTGGTAGGCGAGGCGGCGTGCCGCCACGCTGAGGCCGCGCACGAAGGTGGCTTCGATCACCAGCCAGAACATCAGCAGGTACAGGGTGTTGATCAACCGGTCACTGAGTTTCAGCGCGGTGTAGTAGTAACCGAAGCACACCGCCACGAACAAGGCGATCGGCAGGGCGGTAAACATGATGGCCACGGCCTTGCGGAACAGCGATGCGTTCTCGTGGGTCGGGCTGCTCCATAGCAGTCGGCTGAGCAGCCAAGTCATCAAGGCGTAGCAGATGAGTACCACCGGCATGCCCAGCACGTCGTCGGCCAGTGCCGCCGGTTGCAGTTCGGCAACTGCGACCACAGCGACCAGTGCCATCACCACCATGCCGAGCCGGCGGACCCAGCCGCGCAGGAATTCGACCTGAGGCTTCTCCCAGCGGAAATGCAGTTCCGCCACGCCGCCCGGCGCGAGGATCCGATAAGCGGTGTAGAACACCAGCCATGCCTGGGCCATTTGCAGCAACGCTGCACCCATGTTGGCGTTTTGCCCGCGAGCGTCGATTTGCAGGGCCAGGCCACACAAGGCCAGGCCCAGCGACACCGGCATCGCCAGCAGAATGTTGATCAGAATCGCCTGCGGCGTATGCCACTGGCTGTCGCGCTTGAAGTGGCCGATGTCCTGGTGAACCTTGTTCAGTCGGGCGTACAGGCTCTCGCGGCGCCACAGCAAGGCGCCGATCAACAGCGCCAGAGGCAGGAACAGCAACGGTCGCTGAGTCAGGCCATCGGTCAGTTCACTCAGGCTGGAGGCCAGGGGAAGCGTATCGATCTGACGTTTCAGGCGGTCCGGCACGCTGCGGAACCATTCAGGATCGAGTGGCTTGTTACTGGGTATCCAGAACATCTGCTCATCGAGCGTCGCTCGCAGGCTTTGCGCGGTGCTGAGCAGTTGCTTCTGGTTCAGTTGCAGGGTGATGGATTCGTTGAGCACGGCGCTCAGTTCGCGGTTCAGCCGCTCCAGCAGGTCCGCCCGGGTGGTGGCCAGCTCCAGCAGGCTCTTGCGCAGCTGCGGAGTGACTTGCTCGGGCGGTTGGGCCGACAGCAGGTTGTCGACGTAGGTGGTCGGGTTGCTGAGCAGCTCCCGTTGCTGGCTGACTTCGAACTGATACAGACGAATGTCGGCGATCTGGTCGGCCAGATCACGGTCGACCCGCAGACGCGGCAAGGCCTGTTTCTGTTTGTAGAGAATCTTGGAGAGCAGCAGGCTGCCCTTGAGTACGTTGATCTGTTCGTCCAGGGCCGAATCGCTCTGGGTCACGCTGTCCAGTTGCTGCTTGGTCTGCAGGTTCTGCTGGGTGACTTCGTTGAGGCGGTCAGTGCTTTTGAGCAAGTAGTCCGAGAGCTTCAGGTTGGCCGCGCTTTCGGTCGCCAGCAGGCTGCTGCCACCGGCCTTTTGCGCTTCGATGGACTGCTGCGTCACCGTCTCCTGGGATTGAGCCAGGCGCTTCTGGTTGATCAGGTTTTGCAGCTCCTGGATTTCCCGATCCAGCCGGTCGGATCGCTCCGACAGCAAATCATGCTGACTATTGCCCAGGTCTTGCAGCTGAGTGTTGCCGGCCAGTTCCTGGCGACGCAGCGGAATCAGGGCGTTGAGTGCCGAGAGTTCAGCATTGAGCTGGTCACGCTGCTCGGCGCTCAAGGTCTTGCCGGCGTCCTTGCCGGCCTTGAGGATATTGTTGATCTGCTGGATGCGCGTCTGGCTCGCGGAAATTTCCGCCTGGGCACGCTCGGGGCGAGTCTGGGCGGTAATGATCAGGCTGTTGGCTTCGGCCAGTGCCTTTTGCAGATCGCTTTGCTGGGTCGAGCGCTCGGTGAGCATCTGCTCAAGCTGCTGAATCGACTCTTTGGTAAAGCGTTGCGCAACTGGCACCACGTTGCTGGCCTTCAGGCGCGTCAGCTCACGCTGGTTCTCGACGGTCTGTTTGGGGGCCGTGGCCAGTTGCTGCTTGAGGTCGTTGAGTTTCTGCTCGTAATCACGCTGGTTGTTGAGCTGTGTCAGCGTGCCTTGCAGGACCGACTGCAGGGCTTTTTGATCGGCCTCCGGCAGTTTGCGGTCGGCGATCTTGTCCAGGCTCGCCTGCACGGTTTCGCGGGTGGGTGGCTCGGCGGCTTGCAGCGTGCCGACGGAGAGGCTCAGGCCCAACAGGACCAGGACGAAAAAGGTGCGCAGGCTTGACATAAAGACCGATCAAAAACAGGACGAAGTGTGGAGTTTAGAGGAAGAGTCCCGGACCCGGGCGACTTCCTTCGGGGAATCTGACGCCCACTTTACCGATCTTGTTCCCCTCCATGACCGCAACGGTCCAGATGGTGTTGTTCCATTCCACCTGGTCACCGACTACTGGTGCGCCCCCTACTTTCTGGGCAATGAAGTGGCCCAGGGACATGTCCGGATCGATGCCTTCGACCTTCAGCCCGTACAGGGCAGCAACCGCGGCCAGCTGGGCATCTCCTTCGAGTACGAAGTCGCCGAAAAAGCGCAAATCGAGGCCTCGTTGCGGAGCCTGGCTGAAGAGTTTTCCGAGGGCTCCAAGATTGTGTTCATGGCCGATTACGCACAATAAATCGTCGACTTCGAGCACCGTACTACCCGACGGATGGAGCAGTTGCTCGCCACGAAACAGGGCTGCGATACGGGTGCCTTCGGGCATTTTCAGCTCGCGAAGGTGTGAACCGATGCACCATTTTTCGGCGCCGAGGCGATAAACGAACAGCTCCCACTCGCTGGTGACGTGAACTTCGAGGGCCGAACGGGAGATCGGCGCCGGCTCCGGTGGCACCGTCACCTTCAGCAGTTTGGCGATCCACGGCAGGCTCGTGCCCTGCACCAGCAGCGACACCAGTACGATAAAGAAGGCGAGGTTGAAATAGAGTTGGGCGTTGGGCAGGCCCGCCATCAATGGGAACACAGCCAGAATGATCGGTACCGCGCCGCGCAAGCCGACCCAGGAAATGAACGCTTTTTCGCGGCCATGGAAGGCTTTGAAAGGCAGCAGGCCGACCAGTACCGACAGCGGCCGGGCAAATAGAATCATCCACAGCGCCAGGCCCAGTGCCGGCAACGCAATCGGCAGCAAGTCGTGGGGCGTGACCAGCAGCCCCAGCACCAGGAACATGCCGATCTGCGCCAGCCAGGCCATGCCGTCGAGCATGTGCAGGATGCCGTGGCGGCTGCGTACCGGGCGGTTGCCGATCACCAGTCCACACAAGTACACCGCCAGGAAGCCGCTGCCATGCAGGGCGTTGGTCAGGGCAAACACCACCAGGCCGCCGGCGATGACCAGAATCGGATACAGGCCGGTGGCCAGGTTGATGCGGTTGACCATTTGCAGCATCAGCCAGCCACCGCCCAGGCCGATGACGGCGCCGATGCCGAACTCGCGCAGCAAGTGGGTCAACAGGCTCCAGTGCAGGCCGGTCTGGCCGCTGGCGAGCATGTCGATCAGGGTCACGGTGAGGAACACCGCCATCGGGTCGTTGCTGCCGGATTCGATCTCCAGGGTTGCGGTCACCCGCTCGTTCAGGCCTTTGCCACCCAGCAGGGAAAACACCGCGGCGGCGTCGGTGGAGCCGACGATGGCGCCGATCAGCAGGCCTTGAATCATGTTCAGGTCGAACAACCAGGCGGCGGCCATGCCAGTCAGCCCGGTGGTGATCAAGACGCCAACCGTTGCCAGCGACAAGGCTGGCCATAACGCCACGCGGAAACTCGACACCCGGGTGCGCAAACCGCCATCGAGCAGGATCACGGCCAGTGCAAGGTTGCCGACGAGGTAAGCCGTGGGGTAGTTAGTAAAAATGATGCCGCCGCCATCGACCCCGGCGGCCATGCCCACCGCCAGGATGATCACCAGAATCGGGATGCCGAGGCGCGAGGAAAGTGAACTCACCAGAATGCTCGCACCTACCAGCAACGCGCCGATCAAGAACAGGCTGTTGATGGTCGTCGCATTCAAAGGCAGTACTCCGGAAAGCTGAAAGACGGGCACAAACTGACCATGCAGTCTGCGTGCCAGCGATTCTAACCTGTTGAAATGTGATGCTGTCAAAAAGCTTTTTGGTTGTCGCACATCCATGTAGGAGCGAGCTTGCTCGCGAAGAACTCAATGACGACGTGTTGATTCAGGCAGCACACGTTATCGTTGACGTCCATCGCGAGCATGCTCGCTCCTACAGGAAATGTGTTACCGCCTGATCAGAGGCTGAACCGCCCAACCATCGTGTTCAGGTCCACTGCCAATCGCGACAGCTCGCTACTGGCCGCACTGGTCTGGTTGGCGCCGGTGGCCGATTGCACCGACAGATCACGAATGTTCACCAGATTGCGGTCCACTTCGCGGGCCACTTGCGCCTGTTCTTCGGCGGCGCTGGCGATGACCAGGTTGCGTTCGTTGATTTCGACGATGGCGCTGTTGATGGTGTCCAGCGACAGTCCGGCGCCGCGGGCAATGTTCAGGGTCGATTCGGCGCGCTCGGTGCTGTTGCGCATCGAATCCACCGCGTGCTCGGTGCCGCTCTGGATGCTGCCGATCATGCGTTCGATTTCGCTGGTCGACTGCTGGGTGCGGTGCGCCAGGGCCCGAACCTCGTCCGCCACCACCGCGAAGCCACGGCCGGCTTCACCGGCGCGCGCCGCTTCGATGGCAGCGTTCAGGGCCAGCAGGTTGGTCTGGTCGGCCAGGCCGCGAATCACATCCAGCACTTTGCCGATATCGCGGGATTCATTGGCCAGGTCGCCGATCAGGGTGGCGGTACTTTGCACATCGGCGCTCATGCGCTCGATGGCGCTGACGGTTTCCTGCACCAGATCGCGGCCGTCACCGGCGGAAGTCGTAGCGTTTTTCGATGCTTCGGATGTGCTGACCGCATTGCGCGCGACTTCTTCCACGGCGCTGGTCATCTCGTTGACTGCCGTGGCGGCCTGTTCGATCTCGTTGTTCTGTTGGGTCAGGCCACGGGCGCTTTCATCGGTGACACTGTTGAGCTCTTCGGCGGCAGAAGCCAGCTGAGTGGCGGAGCCGGAAATTCGCTGCAGGGTGTCGCGCAGCTTGTCCTGCATCTTCGACATCGCCAGCAGCAAGCGGCCGGCTTCGTCCTCGCCGTCGACCGTGATCGGGCGTGTCAGATTGCCCTCGGCGATTTGCTCGGCGGCGTTCAGCGCGTTGGCGATCGGTTTGGTGATGCTGTTGGTCAGCAGCCAGGCGAACAGAATCGTCAGGCCAGTGGCGATCACCAACAGGGTAATGACCAGATTGAACGCCGAATCGTATTGATCGGCGGCTTGCTGGTTGGTGTCGAGGGTCTGCTGGGTATTGATCTCCAGCAGCTTGCTCAGCACAGCGTTGATCGCTTCGGAGTTGCTCAGCAGATCGGCGTTGAGCAGGCTGCGCAGTTCGTCGACCTGATTGTTGCGCGACAGGGTCTTCATCCGGTCTTCGATCTGGCGGTACTGCCCGAGCAGCTGTACGTATTGATCGTAGGCCGCACGTTCCTGCGGGCTGGCGATCAGTTTTTCGTAGGTGGCCTGGGCGGCGCGAATCTGCTGGTTGCGCAACTCCAGCAGCTCGATGGTTTTCTGTTGCACGTCCGGCTCGCGGTTCACCAGAAGGCGATAAGACAGCACGCGCAGGCGAAGCGTCAGTTGAGTGAACTCGTCGAGGCTCTTGATGCTCGGCACGCTACTGACGGTGATGTTCTCGGCGGCACCGCGGATCTTGCTCATCTGGTTCAGGGCAAACACGCCCAGCACCAGCATCAAGCCGCCAATCAAGGCAAAACCGAGGAACGCTCGCGGCGCGATATTCATATTACGAAGGGACATGGTGATTACCGAAAAGAGCGCACCTGAGCGGTGCCGAGGCTGACGTATGAATGACTTATCGGTCATGCGCCCGAAGTCTTGAGCCCTTGTATTAATTGTAGGAGCGAGCTCGCTCGCGATGGGCGTCAACGATGACGAGGGGCACCTGAATACACGCGGTGCTCATGTCACCATCGCGAGCGAGCTCGCTCCTACAGGATGAGGCGGGCGACGAAGTGCAGGAACCAGATCGGCCAATCACAGTCTTTAAAGTTCGCGAGACAGGTCACTCGTCAGGAAAATCAAGGCTTTGCGCCCGTTTAACCCTGGCA
Source organism: Pseudomonas sp. SDO5532_S415 (assembly GCF_054071155.1). NCBI lineage: Bacteria > Pseudomonadati > Pseudomonadota > Gammaproteobacteria > Pseudomonadales > Pseudomonadaceae > Pseudomonas > Pseudomonas sp. SDO5532_S415. Next base: position 28,390 of record NZ_JBSVWS010000005.1, read on the forward strand.
TCCCCGGTGACTTTTCTTTATCGTACGCGCCCTTTGAAAATGCCTGGAAAATCAAAATGTTGGAAGCATCCCTAAGCCAATTGGAACAACTGGTCAGCGACCTGGTACAACAGAACCAGACCCTGCTCGGTACCAACCAAGCCCTGAGCGCCGAACTGGCCCAGGCCAAGGATGAAAACGAAAGCCTGCAACTGAGCCTGATGGAACAGGAAGAGAAACAAGGCGCCACTGCCGCGCGCATCCAGGCTTTGGTTGAGCGCGTCAGCGCTGGGCCTCTAGTCGAATCAGTCAGCGCATGAGTTATGGCGCAGGGGTAAAAGTCGTCTCGATCCTGGGGGAGGACTATTCGATCAAGGCGCCGGCCGGGGAAGAACAGACCCTGCTCGATGCTGCGTTGATGTTGAAGGCTGCCCTGGCCGAGACCAAAAAGAAGTACCCGACCCTGATCGGTGACCGACTGCTGGTGCTGGCCGCTATGAACCTGTGCTCGCAACAGATCGAAATGCAGAAGCAGCACAAACTCGAACTCGACCGTTACCAAGAGCAAGTCAGCGCCACGGTTGAAGTGATCACCAAGACGATCAATCAGGCCTGATCGGCTTTGCGCACAACCAAAGAATAGATTGTCGATTTAGTTGTATACAATCGGCATGGCTGTTGCAGTGTTTCAGCCTCTTATTCTTTGGGGGTGCTCCATGCAGTTCTGGCGACGCAGTATTCAATGGCAGTTGATCCTCAGCATGGGCACCGCCCTGCTGGTCAGCATTTTGATCGTGGTTGGCATTTATACCCTCGTGGTCAACCGTCTCGCCCAGCGCTATTTGGTCGAGCAGGCGCTACCTTCGAGTATCGAAGCGATGCGCAACGACATCGAGCGCATCCTCGTTCAGCCCCTTACTGCCGCCAAAGACATCGCCAGTAACAGCATGGTGCGCGACTGGTTGGCCGGGGGTGAAAATCCCGCCAGGACTTCGTCGTTCGTGCAGTATCTCGAAGGTATCCGCGCCGAACACAAGGCTTTTACCGCGTTGATTGTCGGCACAGCCTCAAACCACTATTTCACTGAAAAAGGTCTGGACCGGACCCTGAGCCGTTCCAATCCCAAAGACGCCTGGTTCTATTCGTTCCTCGACAGCAGCCAGCCGCGCACCCTCAACATTGACAACGACACGGCCACGGGAGAGTTGGCGCTGTTCATCGACATCAAGGTCGAACAGGCCGGTAAAGTCGTGGGTGTCGCCGGGCTTGGGTTGAGCATGAAAGAGCTGTCCGAGCTGATTCACAATTTCGCCTTCGGAGAGCGCGGCAAGGTCTATCTTGTGCGTTCCGATGGATTGATCCAGGTACATCCCGAGGCGCAACTCAGCGGTAAACGCACGTTGACGGAGCAAATTGGCGCGTCTGCCGCGCAAGCGGTGATGGGTCAAAAAGCGGTCGCCACCGGTTTCGATCGTGATGGCGAAGATTTCCTCGCATTGAGCCTGCCGCTGCGGGATCTGGGCTGGACCCTGGTGGCCGAAGTGCCACAGTCGCAGATCTACGCCGAAGCTCGACGCGCGATGTGGATGAGCAGTGGTATTGGCCTGGCGGTGGCGCTGGTGTGCCTGTTACTCGTGGTGTTGCTGGCCCGTGGGCTGGTGCGACCGATTCGTCAGGTAACAGCGGCACTGGTAGCCATCGGTAGCGGTGGTGGAGATTTGACCCACCGGTTAGATTCCGGTCGTGCCGATGAGCTGGGCGACCTGGCTCGAGGTTTCAATCGATTCCTCGACAGCCAGCGCGACATGATCGGTGAAGTTCTGACCACCAGCGAACGCTTGCGCATGGCTGTCGGCCAGGTGGCGCGGGTGGTGGACAACACCGCTGAGCGTTCCGGCCGTCAGCAGGAAATGACTGATATGGTCGCCACCGCAGTCCACGAAATGGGCCTGACCGTACAGGAAATCGCGCAGAATGCCGGCAACGCGGCGCTCGCTTCGCAGACGGCCCGTGATGAGGCGATGCAAGCGCGGGAAGTGGTGGGCGGCTCGATTCGCCATATCGAAAGCATGTCCGATGAAATCGGTGTCGCTGCCAGCGCCGTGGGTGAGTTGGCCGATCAGGTCGCTTCCATCGATCAGGTGTTGGCGGTGATTCGCGGGATTTCCGAGCAGACCAATCTTCTGGCTTTGAATGCGGCGATCGAAGCGGCGCGGGCCGGGGACATGGGACGCGGGTTTGCGGTGGTTGCCGATGAAGTGCGCACGTTGGCGCGACGTACACAAACGTCCACCGATGAAATCCAGCAGATGATCGGCAGCCTCAAGCAAGGCGCGGAGAATGCGGTTTCGTCGATGCACAGCGGGCAGGCGGCTACCGGGACCGGTGTTGAATCCAGTCAAAGGACTGGAGCGTCGTTGACGGCGATTACCGGGCAGGTCGAGCGCATCAGCGACATGAACCACCAGGTCGCGACGGCGACCGAAGAGCAGTCCGCGGTGACCGAAGAAATCAACCGCAACGTGCAGGGGATTTCCGATCTGGCGCGGGCGACGGCGGGGGAGGTCAGGGCTTGTCGTGAGGATTGCCAGACGCTGCAGCGGTTGGCGGATGATCTGGCGCGGCAGATGGGTGGGTTTCGGTTGAGTTGATGTGCTGTCAGTGATGGCCTCATCGCGGGCAAGCCCGCTCCCACAGGATTTGTGTTGAGCACATTATCTGTGAACAACTGAGATCACTGTGGGAGCGGGCTTGCCCGCGATTGGTTTTCAGCAGCACCGAAGGGCTTTGCTCAGAACCACTCATCCTGCATGCCCAGGCAAACATCATCCCGCGCCTCAAGAATCGCCAATTCATGGTGGCATCCCGGAATTTCCCAGGTCAGGAAATACCGCGCTGCCTGCAACTTGCCTTTATAAAAGTTCACATCCGCCGCATTGCCCCTGGCCAATCCTTCTTCGGCGCGAATCGCCTGTTCCAGCCAGCGCCAGCCAATCACCGTGTGGCCAAACACTTTCAGGTACAGCGCCGAGTTCGCCAGGCTGCTGTTGACCTTGCCCTGGGCCAGGTCGGTCAGCAGACCGATGGTTACGGTTTGCAGGCGCGCGACCAGTTTCTCCAGCGGTTCACGCAGTGCGGTCAGCGATTCATGGGCCTGGGCGCGCTCGGCGGTGTCGGCGATCAGGCGGATCAGTTGCTTGAGTCCCGCGCCGCTGTTTTGCGCCAGTTTGCGACCCAGCAGGTCCAGTGACTGGATGCCGTGGGTGCCTTCGTGGATAGGGTTCAGGCGGTTGTCGCGGTAGTACTGTTCCACCGGATATTCGCGGGTGTAACCGTGGCCGCCGAGGATCTGGATCGCCAGTTCGTTGGCCTTCAGGCAGAATTCCGACGGCCAGGATTTGACGATCGGTGTCAGCAAATCCAGCAGCTCATGGGCCTGTTTGCGTTCGGCTTCGCTTTCCAGGGTTGTGGTGTCATCGAACAGGCGCGCGGCGTACAGTCCCAGGTCGAACGAGCCTTCGACGTAGGCCTTCTGGGTCAGCAGCATGCGCTTGACGTCAGCGTGCTGGATGATCGCTACCGGTGCGGTATTCGGATCTTTACTGTCCGGCACGCGACCCTGCGGGCGTAAACGTGCGTACTCCAGCGAATACAGGTAACCGGCATACCCGAGCATCACTGCGCCCATGCCGACGCCGATCCGCGCTTCGTTCATCATCTGGAACATGTAGCTCAAGCCATGGTGCGGCTTGCCCACCAGGTAACCGACACACTCGCCGTTATCGCCGAAATTCAGTGCGGTGGACGTGGTGCCACGCCAGCCCATCTTGTGAAACAGGCCAGCCAGCAACACATCGTTGCGCTTGCCCAGGCTGCCGTCATCGTTGACCAGGAACTTGGGCACGATAAACAGCGAAATACCCTTCACCCCGGCCGGTGCATCCGGCAGTTTGGCCAGGACCATGTGCACGATGTTTTCCGACAACGGGTGATCGCCGCCGGAGATGAAGATCTTGTTGCCCTTGAGTCGATAAGTACCATCAGACGAAGGCTCGGCGCGGGTGCGAATATCCGACAGCGATGAACCGGCGTGAGGTTCGGTGAGGGCCATGGTGCCGAAGAAGCGCCCGTCGATCATCGGTTGCAGAAAGCGCCGTTTTTGCTCCTCGGTACCGAAGCTTTCGATCAGGTTAGCCGCACCCATGGTCAGGAACGGATAAGAGGTCGACGCGGCGTTGGCCGATTGAAAGTGCGCGAAGCAGGCTTGGGACAAGAGTGTAGGAAGCTGCATGCCGCCAGCATCGAAACTGCGCGCGGCGTTGAGGAAGCCGGCTTCGAGGAAGGCATCCACCGCCGGTTTCACTTCCGGAATCAGAATCGCCTGGCCGTCCTCATAGCGCGGCTCGTTCTCGTCACCCTTGCGGTTGTGCGGGGCGAAGAACTTCTCGGCGATGCTGCGGGCGGTGCCAATGGCGGCATCGAAGGTTTCGCGATTGTGCTCGGCGAAACGCTCACGCTGGGTCAGGCCCTCGGCATCGAGGACTTCATACAGCTCGAAAGCCAGATTGCGGGAACTGAGTAGCGTCTCGGACATGGCGGCTTACCTTTTATTGGAATGGGACCGAGTCTAGGCGTGGGAATAGAGGCTGAACAGGATGATTGATGAGGGTGATGGTGGATTGCGGCTAGCGCTAATCAAATTTGGGAGCGGGCTTGCTCGCGAAGAGGTCGGCAGATCCAACCTCTATGCGGGATGAAACGCGTCGCACCGTTTTTTCGCCGCGATGAAGAGGTTGCCGCTTGTCTGCATTGGCATTTCTGACAGTAGATGGGCTGATCAAGGCCGTAATAGCCTGAAGTGGTCAGTTCAAACCTGAAGTAGCTGGCTCTTCTGATCATTTATATATGAGGTGTTGGAATGAACGATCCAAAAGCTTTACATGAGCCTGCACCGGAGGTTCCGGCTGAGCTGAAGTCAGGCGAGATGGTATATCTGAACGGCGAGAATGGAGGCATCTACTCTGGACTGCATCAGTTCAGGTTCATAGGCTTGAACGGCGCTCAAAGTGGTAGCCTGCCTCTGATACGGGGGGTACGGGTGATAGCTCAATTCGAGGTTCACCCTGCCTTAAAGGGTAATTATGAAGTCAGAGGGATTTACGTCCCCGACAGCCCAATCCCAGAATCGGAACGCAGTTTCGGATTCACACACATCACCTGAACCAAGTAGCACCAGCTAAAACACATTGTATTAACAGGCTTTGCTTGGCAGCACTCCCATGATTTGCAGTATTTACTGTGTGATCGCTTTCGAGGCTTTACCGACGTCGCGGCTGACGCTGTTTATCATCCCCTGACTGGCGATACCTGGCGCCCATTGCGGGCACCAGGTTTACTGCCTGTCAGCCGATAGTCATCAAGCTCGCATTACCACCCGCCGCAGCCGTGTTAACGCTCAACGCTCGCTCAATCACCAGGCGCTCCAACGCAATGTTGGATTCCCCCTGCGACAGACCTTGCACGCCAACGATGGCACCGGCACGCTTGGCCACTTGCTGACACACTGCGCGCAACTGATCGGAATGGCCATGATGCAGAACCGCATCAAATACCAACTCGTCCTTGTTCCAGTCGGACACCAGCTTGATGCGCGCCTGAATGTCCTTCGGCAGGCGTGCGAACAACGCTTTGCTCAGCTCTGTTTCCGGCCAGACCGCCGAACCACCGACCGCCAATACAGCAGCCAGTTGCGTCAGCAGGTCGCCTTCGACTTCCGCCAGGCACAGCACGTGCTCACGCGGCAGGATCGCATAGCTGTTGCGCTCGCCGGTCGGGCCGGCCAGTACACGGGTGATACCGCTTTGCGATTGCGCGGCGAACTGCACGCACAACGCGCTCAGGTCGGTGAACTTGTTGCTGTCGGCCCAGGCTTTCAGGGCGGTCAGCGGCTTGCTCATGGCGTCGCGCAGGCGCACATCCGGTGCCACGGCGGCGTCGCCGCGAGCGAAGGATTGTTCGATGGCGTCGGTAGGACGGGTCGACAACAGACGGTACAAGTACAGCGGGCCACCCGCCTTCGGACCGGTGCCCGACAGGCCTTCGCCGCCGAATGGCTGCACGCCGACCACGGCGCCAACGATGTTGCGGTTCACGTAGACGTTACCGGCATTGACGGTGTCGATCACCTTGGCGATGGTCTCGTCGATGCGGGTGTGCACGCCCAGGGTCAGACCGTAACCGGATGCGTTGATCTGGCCGATCAGTTGATCGATGTCCTTGCGCTTGTAGCGGACCACGTGCAGCACCGGGCCGAAGATCTCCCGTTGCAGTTCGTCGAAGCTTTCCAGTTCGATCAGGGTCGGCATCACGAAGGTGCCGCGTTTGATTTCTTCGGCATCGGCGATGGCCACCTGATACACGCTGCGACCTTTGTCACGCATGGCCTGGATGTGCTTCTCGATGCCAGACTTGGCTTCAGCGTCGATCACCGGGCCGATGTCCACGGACAGGCGTTCCGGGTTGCCGAGACGGCTTTCAGCCATCGCGCCCTTGAGCATTTCGATGACGCGGTCGGCGGAATCTTCCTGCAAGCACAGCACGCGCAAGGCCGAGCAACGTTGACCGGCGCTGTCGAAGGCCGAGGATACAACGTCGATGACCACTTGCTCGGTCAGCGCGGAGGAGTCGACGATCATGGCGTTTTGGCCGCCGGTTTCGGCGATCAGCGGAATCGGACGGCCCTGGCTATCCAGGCGACCGGCGATGTTGCGCTGCAGCAGGCGCGCAACTTCGGTGGAGCCGGTGAACATCACACCCTTGACGCGATCGTCGCCGACCAGGCCGGCACCGACGGTTTCGCCACGGCCCGGCAGCAGTTGCAGTACGCCTTCCGGAATCCCGGCTTCGAGCAGCAGGCGCACAGCCTGAGCCGCGACCAGTGGAGTCTGTTCGGCAGGCTTGGCCAGCACCGGGTTACCGGCGGCCAGTGCGGCAGCGACCTGACCACTGAAGATCGCCAGCGGGAAGTTCCACGGGCTGATGCACACCACCGGACCCAATGGGCGATGGGCGTCGTTGGTGAAATCGTTGCGTGCCTGCACCGCGTAGTAACGCAGGAAGTCCACGGCCTCGCGCACTTCGGCGATGGCGTTGGCGTAGGTCTTGCCGGCTTCGCGAGCCAGCAGGCCCATCAGCGGCTGGATCTCGCCTTCCATCAAGTCGGCGGCACGTTCGAGGATCGCGGCACGTTCGGCTGGCGGGGTGGCCTGCCAGATCGGTGCGGCTTTCAGGGCACATTGGATGGCGTTGTCGACGTCGTCGACGGTCGCTTCCTGTACGTGACCGACCACGTCACGCAGGTCGGACGGGTTCAGGACCGGTGCCGGTGCTTCGTTGCTGGAAGCGCAACCGAGCATCGGCGCGGCTTTCCAGTGATTGTGTGCGGTGGCCAACAAGGCACAGGAGAGCGAGGCCAGACGATGTTCGTTGGCCATGTCGATGCCGCTGGAGTTGGCGCGCTCGGAACCGTACAGATCACGCGGCAACGGGATGCGTGGGTGCGGCAGGCCGAAACCGCCTTCCAGCGTCGCCATTTGCTCGATGCTCGCCACCGGATCGGCGACCAGTTCCTGGATCGAGATCGACTGGTCGGCGATACGGTTGACGAACGAAGTGTTCGCGCCGTTTTCCAGCAGGCGGCGCACCAGGTACGCCAGCAGGGTTTCGTGGGTGCCAACTGGTGCGTACACGCGGCACGGACGGTTCAGCTTGCCTTCGGAGACTTTGCCTACGACCTGTTCGTACAGGGGTTCGCCCATGCCGTGCAGGCACTGGAACTCGTACTGGCCCGGGTAATAGTTCTGACCGGCGATGTGATAGATAGCCGACAGGGTGTGGGCGTTGTGCGTGGCAAACTGCGGGTAGATGACTTCCGGCACCGACAGCAGCTTGCGTGCGCAAGCGATGTAGGAAACGTCGGTGTACACCTTGCGGGTGTAGACCGGATAACCTTCCAGGCCTTCGACCTGGGCGCGCTTGATTTCGCTGTCCCAGTAGGCGCCTTTCACCAGGCGGATCATCAGGCGATGACGGCTGCGACGAGCCAGGTCGATCACGTAGTCGATCACGTACGGGCAACGCTTCTGGTAAGCCTGGATCACAAAACCGATGCCATTCCAGCCGGTCAGTTGGGGCTCGAAGCACAGGCGCTCAAGCAGGTCCAGCGACAGCTCAAGACGGTCGGCTTCTTCGGCGTCGATGTTCAGGCCGATGTCGTACTGCTTGGCCAGCAAGGTCAGCGACAGCAGGCGTGGGTACAGCTCGTCCATCACGCGCTCGTACTGCGCGCGGCTGTAACGCGGGTGCAGTGCCGACAGCTTGATGGAGATGCCCGGGCCTTCATAAATCCCGCGACCGTGGGAGGCTTTGCCGATCGAGTGGATGGCTTGCTCGTACGAGGCCAGGTACTTCTGCGCGTCATGTTCGGTCAGTGCGGCTTCACCGAGCATGTCGTAGGAATAGCGGAAGCCCTTGGCTTCGAACTTGCTGGCGTTGGCCAGGGCTTCGGCAATGGTTTCGCCGGTGACGAACTGCTCGCCCATCAGGCGCATGGCCATGTCGACGCCCTTGCGGATCATCGGTTCGCCGCTCTTACCGATGATGCGGCTCAGGGAAGAAGTCAGGCCGGCTTCGTTGTGGGTGGAGACCAGCTTGCCAGTCAGCAGCAGACCCCAGGTGGCGGCGTTGACGAACAGCGACGGGCTGTTGCCCAGGTGTGGCTGCCAGTTACCGGTGCTGATCTTGTCGCGAATCAGTGCGTCGCGGGTACCTTTGTCCGGGATGCGCAACAGCGCTTCGGCCAGGCACATCAGCGCCACGCCTTCCTGGGACGACAGGGAAAACTCCTGCAGCAGCCCCTGAACAATGCCTGCGCGACCGCCGGCACTCTTCTGATTGCGCAGTTTTTCGGCAATCGAGGCGGCGAGTTTGTTGGTGGCTTCGGCCATCGGTGCCGGCAGGCGCGCCTGCTCGATCAGCATCGGCACCACTTCCGGTTCCGGGCGACGGTAAGCGGCGGTGATCGATGCGCGCAGCACCGATTGCGGCAGGATGCTTTCGGCGAATTCAAGGAAGCACTGATGTGCGTGATCGACATGGACTTCGCCCGCGTCGTCAGCGTCCCTGGTGGTCAAACCGTTCAGCTCGGTCAGGGTTGCACCACCCTCGAGTTTTTCCAGGTAATTGAAAATTGCCTGCTTGATCAGCCAGTGCGGCGTGCGATCAATCGAGGTCGCGGCCGCCTTGAGGCGTTCGCGGGTCGGGTCGTCAAGTTTGACCCCAAGGGTGGTGGTAGCCATGTTTTTATCCTCATGTTTGCCACGACTGCGTGGCATCAGCTGGCGGCAAGATTAGCCGCGTGCCGAGAGAGGTGCAACCGGGTGCAACCCTTTTTTTGTCGGAAAAATCGGCGCCTCGTCAGGAATTAAATTCTGGTACGAACGTGCCGCTCCTGCTTGGTGCTTTTACTTCTAGAAAAGCTTCAGGACTGCGCCAAAAGGGAGCAAAAACAACGGCTTTTGTTATAAATCCGACTAGGTGCAACTAATTCCCGAAAAATGGGTTGCACCTCATTTGCTTTGTTGAATAGCATTCGCGCCCCAAGGTGCAACCCGTCGAGAAGGCAGGTGTACCGGCTGATGGCTTTCCTGGGGAAACATCAGTCATAAATGCGCGGGATCCCGAATCGTCTGTCAAACGTCATCGTTTGCGAGCGGTTCACCAGCCGCCGCTACATAAAAACAAAGCCAGGGCGTCACTTAATGAGCGTAACGAATCCAACCCTGATCACGTTCGTGATCTATATCGCTGCAATGGTGCTGATCGGCTTCATGGCCTATCGCTCCACCAACAACCTTTCCGACTACATTCTGGGCGGTCGCAGCCTGGGCAGCGTCGTCACCGCACTGTCCGCCGGTGCTTCCGACATGAGCGGCTGGTTGTTGATGGGCCTGCCGGGCGCCATCTACATGTCCGGTCTTTCCGAAAGCTGGATCGCCATCGGCCTGATCGTCGGTGCGTACCTGAACTGGTTGTTCGTTGCCGGCCGTCTGCGCGTGCAGACCGAGCACAACGGCGATGCCCTGACGCTGCCGGACTACTTCTCCAGCCGTTTCGAAGACAAGAGCGGTGTGCTGCGGATCATCTCCGCCGTAGTGATCCTGGTGTTCTTCACCATCTACTGCGCCTCCGGCATCGTGGCCGGTGCCCGTCTGTTCGAAAGCACCTTCGGCATGTCCTACGAGACGGCGCTGTGGGCCGGTGCCGCGGCGACCATTGCCTACACCTTCGTTGGCGGTTTCCTGGCGGTGAGCTGGACGGACACCGTACAAGCCACCCTGATGATTTTCGCCCTGATCCTCACGCCGATCATCGTGATGCTGGCGACCGGCGGCGTCGATACCGCGTTCCTGGCCATCGAAGCGCAGGATCCGGCCAACTTCGACATGCTGAAAAACACCACCTTCATCGGCATCATCTCGCTGATGGGCTGGGGTCTGGGCTACTTCGGCCAGCCGCACATCCTGGCGCGCTTCATGGCGGCGGATTCGGTGAAATCGATCGCCAATGCCCGTCGCATCTCCATGACCTGGATGATCCTGTGCCTGGGTGGCACCGTGGCGGTCGGTTTCTTCGGCATCGCTTACTTCTCGGCCAACCCGGCCGTGGCCATGCCAGTGAGCGAGAACCACGAACGTGTGTTCATCGAGCTGGCGAAAATCCTCTTCAATCCATGGGTTGCCGGTGTGTTGCTGTCGGCCATTCTGGCTGCCGTCATGAGCACCCTGAGCTGCCAGTTGCTGGTGTGCTCGAGCGCTCTGACCGAAGACTTCTACAAAACCTTCCTGCGCAAATCGGCTTCCCAACTGGAACTGGTCTGGGTCGGCCGCGCCATGGTGCTGCTGGTTGCCCTGATCGCCATCGCGATGGCCGCCAACCCGGAAAACCGCGTGCTGGGTCTGGTCAGCTACGCCTGGGCCGGTTTCGGTGCCGCATTCGGTCCGGTCGTGCTGATCTCGGTGATCTGGAAAGACATGACCCGCAATGGCGCACTGGCCGGTATCCTGGTCGGCGCAATCACTGTGATCGTCTGGAAACACTTCGAACTGCTGGGCCTGTACGAAATCATCCCTGGTTTCATCTTCGCCAGCCTGGCGATCTACATCGTCAGCAAAATGGGCGCACCGACCGCCGGCATGCTTCAACGCTTTGCCGCGGCCGAGAATGATTTCCGCCTGAACAAGTAATGGGTTGAGCGCATGCGCTGAGCCAATGCTTGAATGAGAACGGCCCGCTTCCTTTGGAGGCGGGCCGTTTTTTTGTGCATTTTTCGACAATAATTTATTCCCCTGTGGGAGCGAGCCTGCTCGCGAAGGCGGCCGCGCATTCAACATCAATGCGACGGTCAAATCGCTTTCACGAGCAGGCTCGCTCCCACAGGGGGAGTTGTATTTTTTTGCGGCGTTGTCTGTAGCCAGAAGAGTCGTTTTCTGAAAGCCAAAACTACAAGTGAAGTAGGGCATTTCTGTTTTTCCCGCCCCTCGTTCATCCCTACTGTCACTCATGCAGAATCGCGAGCCTCCCCTCCGCAGAGACACGCCGGATGTTCGCTTCTGCCAATCAACCTCGCTTCATGCTGACCCTCGACGGTGTCCCCAGTGAGCTCAAGGTGCTTGAGTTCACAGGCAAGGAGGCTATCAGCCAGCCATACCGATTTGATCTGGAGCTGGTCAGCGAGCGACCGGACATCGAGCTTGAAAGCTTGCTGCACCGTCAGGCCTTTCTGAGTTTCGATGTGCGGGGCGGAGGTGTTCATGGTCAGATTTTTCGCGTTGGCCAGGGTGATTCCGGCGCGCGACTGACGCGTTATCAGATCAGTCTGGTGCCGCGACTGGCTTACCTGAGCCAGCGCATCAATCAGCGGGTTTTCCAGCGCCTAAGCGTGCCGGCGATCATAAAGCGAATTCTCAAGATGCATGGCATCTTCAGCGACACCTTCAAGTTTCAGCTCGGTACCGTTTACCCTAAGTGCGAATACTGCGTGCAATACGCAGAAAGTGACCTGGCGTTTATACAGCGACTGTGTGCCGAGGTCGGTATTCACTACCACTTCCAGCACAGCGTCGATGGCCATCTGTTGGTGTTCGGCGATGACCAGACCGTTTTCCCGCATCTGCCCGAGCCTGCCCTGTACCTGCCGGGCAGTGGCATGACGGCACCGATCCCGGTGATCAATCACTTCAATGTACGCCTGGAAACGCGCCCGACTGCGGTGGTCCGCCGTGATTACGACTTCCATCAACCCCGGATCGAGCTGGAAAGCCATCGTGACAGCAAGCAGCTGCCGGTGCTGGAGGATTATGCTTTTCCGGGACAATTCAATGACCGCGAAGTCGGTAATCATCTGTCGGGACGAGCCCTGGAGCGTCATCGTGCGGATTACCGTCAGGCGCAAGGCGGCAGTGACCAGACCGCGCTGACCAGCGGACATTTTCTTCAGCTTGATGAGCATCCGCGACAGGCCTGGAATGATTTGTGGCTGCTGACGGAAGTCGATCACCACGGTCGACAACCGCAAGTGCTCGAAGAATCGGCGGGCAATGACGATGCGGATGATTTCCAGGGCTATCGCAATACGTTTCTGGCGACGCCGTGGGATGTTTTTTTTCGTCCGCCGTTGATCGAGAAGCCCCATGTTGCCGGGTATCAATCGGCGGTGGTCACTGGGCCGAAGAACAGTGAAATTCATTGCGACGCGTTCGGTCGGGTCAAGGTCAGGATGATGTGGGATCGCCGCGGTAAGTTGTATGAGCATTCCAGTTGCTGGCTGCGTGTGGCCAGTGCTTGGGCGCACGATGGCTATGGCAGCGTGCTGACGCCGCGTGTCGGCATGGAAGTGCTGGTGGGTTTCGTCGATGGTGATACTGACAAACCGTTGGTGATGGGGTGCCTGCCAAACGCCTCGACGCCTGTGCCGCTGGACTTGCCAGCTGACAAGACCCGCAGCATTTTTCGCACCCGTAGCAGTCCCGATGGCGGCGGCTACAACGAACTGCGCATAGAGGATCGCAAGGGGGCCGAGGAAATTTCATTGCGTGCCCAACGAAACTGGCGCCAGCAGGTGCTGCACGACATGCATGTTCATGTCGGGCAAAACGAATACCTGCACGTCACAGGTGGCCAGCATATCCACGTCGGTAGCCAAACCGTCAATGCAAGCGGGCAGATTCGCATCAATGCCGGTAGTCAGGTTGTGCTCGCCAGTGGTGCTCACGCGACGATTCAGGCAGGCGGGCACTGGATAAATATTGGCCCTGCCGGGATTTTCAGCAGCGTGCCCATTCTGCTCGGTGGGGTACCGGCACCTGCTCCGGGAGAAATGGGCGAAAAGATTCAAAGTGCCGCTTTGGGCTCGGCACAGATGCGTAACCTGAAAAAAGCCGCACCTTTTTGTGAAATATGCGGACAGTGCAGGGAGGGTGTCTGTGTTGCCTGAATTTTTGTCGCCTCATACGTGGCTCGAGCTTCAGCCGCTGCAACCGTCGGAGCAACTGTTCGCCATCTTCAGCAACGCCAGTTCCGCCGAACCGTTCGAAGCCTGGCGGCGCGCGTCCCCCGAAAAGATACCGAGTCCGATCTGGGCCGAAACCGCTTACGCCGAGTGGGAAGCGGTGATGCCCTTTGTCGCAACCGTCGCTGCGAACAGTGAGTTTCTGCAGTGGGTGGCGACCACGGCGTCACGTGACTGGGGCTGGTTGGCGGTTTCCTCGGCGAGTCAGAAAATAATGGTCGAACACCTGCGCAGTCTCACGCAGGTTTTACTGCCCAATGGCAGCGCGGTGTTTTTCCGCTTCTGGGATGGGCGCTATGTGCTGCCAATGCTTCAGAATGCCGAGGTCAATGGCGCGCAACTGCTGCCGGGGATCGAGCGGTGTTTGATCAATGGCCAGGCCGTCGAAATCGGCGGAAGCGGGCAGGGGGCATCAGTAGCTTTTCCGTGGTGGGAAGTGCCTGAATCACTGTTGCAACAACTGGGTGAAGAGGATGCCACAGCGCAGATCAATAACCTTTTGCAGTGGTTGAGTGAGGAGCAACCTGGTGTTTTTGAGGCGTTTCCTGAAAGCGTATTGCGCAGCAAGGTTACAAATTTTCTCCAGGAGCCTGATTTGCCATCCGTGCCGAAAGAAGAGTTGTTGGTGTATTTGATGGAGGAGCTGAGCTGATGGCTTTGTTCCTTCAGGTTTCTTTGTCGAGCCGCTCGGCCGCGAGCCCCTGACTTGCAGGCCGGTAGAAGGTAAACTTCCCGGCCTTCGCAGGAGCAGCCATGAATTATCGTCACGCCTTCCATGCCGGCAATCATGCCGACGTGTTCAAACACCTGACCTTGACCCGCCTCATCGCCCTGATGTCGCGCAAGGAACAGCCGTTTGCCTATCTCGATACGCACGCCGGCATTGGCCTGTATGACCTTCAGGGCGATCAGGCCAGCCGTACCGGCGAGTACCTGGAAGGCATGGCACGTTTGTGGGATCAGCCGGATCTACCGATCCTGACCGCTGATTACATGCAGGTGCTGCACGAGATGAACCCGGATGGCCAGTTGCGCTATTACCCGGGTTCGCCGGAGTTGGCGCGACGCCTGACCCGCCCGCAGGACCGCGTGTTGCTCAACGAGAAACACCCGGAAGACGGCGTGTTGCTCAAGGACAACATGGCCGGTGATCGCCGGGTGAAGGTGCACCTGGGTGAAGGCTGGCATGTTGCGCGGGCCTTGCTGCCGGTGCCGGAGAAGCGTGCGGTGATGTTGATCGACCCGCCGTTCGAAAAGCTCGACGAAATGCAGCGCTGCGCGGCGTCGTTGAAAGAGGCGATTGGCCGGATGCGGCAAACCGTGGCGGCGATCTGGTACCCGGTGAAGGATCAGCGCGCATTGCGCCGGTTCTATCAGGACCTGGCCGGCACCGGTGCGCCGAAGCTGTTGCGCGTGGAGTTGCTGGTACATCCGCTGGACACGCCCAACAGCCTGAACGGTTCGGGTCTGGCGATTGCCAATCCACCGTGGGGGCTGGAGGAAGAATTGCGTGAGTTGTTGCCGTGGTTGTCCAAGAAGCTTGGGCAGACCCAGGGTGGGTGGCAGATGGATTGGTTGATCGCCGAGAGTTGATCTGTAGGAGCGAGCCCGCTCGCGATGGTCGTGAACGATTACGCGTAAAACCGGATGCCCTGCGGCGTCCTCGGGTTTTTCGCGAGCGAGCTCGCTCCTACAGGTTACTGGTCAGATCGGGCAGGTCACGCCAGTGCCGCCAATGCCGCAGTAACCTTCCGGATTCTTGGCCAGGTACTGCTGGTGATACGCCTCGGCATAGTAGAACGTCGGGGCTTCGTCGATTTCGGTGGTGATGATCCCTTGGCCGGCCTTGGTCAGTTCGGCCTGGAACACTTGCGCGCTCTTCTTCGCCGCTTCCAGTTGTTCCGGTTTGGTGGCGTAGATCACTGAGCGGTACTGGGTGCCGATGTCGTTGCCCTGGCGCATGCCCTGGGTCGGGTTGTGCAGTTCCCAGAACATCTTCAGCAGCTCTTCGTAGCTGACTTTCTCCGGTTCGTACACCACCAGCACCACTTCGCTGTGACCGGTCAGGCCCGAGCAGACTTCTTCATAGGTCGGGTTCGGCGTGTAGCCGCCGGCGTAGCCGACGGACGTACTGAACACGCCTTCACGCTGCCAGAAGCGACGCTCTGCGCCCCAGAAACAACCCAGGCCAAAAATGGCGAATTCCACATTGCCCGGGAACGGACCCAGCAGCGGGTTGCCGTTGACGAAGTGTTCGTCCGGAACCTTGATCGGGGTTTCGCGGCCAGGCAGAGCTTGTTCTTTTGTAGGAAGCACGTTTTTGTTCACCAGAATTTCCGAGCGCAGAACCATTATCAGTCCTCAGTCAGGGTAATTAGTCAGATCTGTAGGAGCGAGCTTGCTCGCGATGGACTTCAGGGCAGCGCGCCGCACCAGGCAGCGCGCGTTATCGTTTACGTACATCGCGAGCAAGCTCGCTCCTACAAGTTTACAGATCAGGCGATCGGGCCGCGCGGGTAGCGTTTGAGCTTCTCGATCAGCTCGGCGCCCGGGATCGGTCGGTCGAACAGGTAGCCCTGGCCGACATCGCAGCGGTGGCGACGCAGGAAGGCCAACTGCTCGGCGGTTTCGATGCCCTCAGCCACGACCTTGAGTTTCAGGTTGTGGGCCATGGCGATCACCGCGGAGGTGATTTCCATGTCGTCCTGGTTGTCCGGGATTTCGTGAATGAAGCTTCGATCGATCTTAATGATGTCGATGGGGAATTTTTTCAAGTAGCTGAGCGACGAGTAACCGGTGCCGAAGTCGTCCATGGCCAGGGTCAGGCCCAGGCGCTTGAGCTGGTCGAGCTGCAAGTGGGTGTCTTCGGTGGCTTCCAGCAGAAGGCCTTCTGTCAGCTCAAGCTCCAGCAGGTTCGCCGGCAACGCTTCTTCCTTGAGGATGTTGGCGATGGACGCCACCAGGTCCGGGTCGGAAAACTGTTTGGGAGACAGGTTGATCGCCACCTGAAGATTGCCCAGCCCGGCGGCGGTCAGCTCTTTGCTCTTGCGGCAGGCCTGGCGGGCGATCCATTTGCCGATCGGAATGATCAGGCCGGTTTCTTCCGCGACGCTGATGAACTGGTCCGGCCGGATCATGCCTTTTTCCGGGTGATCCCAGCGCAGCAACGCTTCCATGCCCAGCAAGCGACCGCTGCGCAGGCAGAGCTTGGGTTGATAGAACACGTCCAGCTCGTTCTGGGTCAGGGCGCGCCGCAGGTTGTTTTCGACGAACAACTTGTAGCTGGCTTCGGCGTTCAGTGCTTCGGTGAAAACCTGCACCTGATGCTTGCCGTTGGCCTTGGCCTTGTGCAGCGCCAGCCCGGCGTTACGCATCAGGGTTTGCGGATCGCGCCCGTGCAGCGGCGCGCAAGCCAGGCCTACGGAGCCGGTGACGCTGATCAACTGGTTGTCGACGAACATCGGCTTGTCGAGGGTCGTCAGCAACTGGTTGGCGACCAGTTGTCCGGTGTGGAGGTCGGCATTGTCCAGCAGCACCGCAAATTCGTTACTGGCGAAACGTGCCAGGCTGCCGCTCGGGCTGAGGCTGTTACGCAGTCGCCGGGCCAGGCTGATCAGCAGCTTGTCGCCGGTCTGGTGGCCGAGGCTGTCGTTGATGCGCTTGAAGTTGTCGATGTCCACCAGCAACAGGCTGATCGGGGTATCGCTGTCTCGGGCGAAGCGTTCATCGAGATTGCGGATGAATGCCGGGCGGTTGCCGAGGTTGGTCAGGTTGTCGGTGTAGGCCAGGCGCTCGATGCGTTGCTGGGCGAGCTTGGTCTGGGTGATGTCTTCGTAGATGCCGATGTAGTGAGTCAGTTCGCGGTTATCGCCGTAGACCTTGGAGATCGACAACTGGCCCCAGTAGGGTTCGAGGTTTTTGCGGCGGCTCTTGAATTCGCCCTGCCAACTGTTGCTTTTGGCCAGCGCTGACGGCGCGTCGAACAGCAGCTCGCTGAGGTTTTCCAGTGCCGGCAGTTCCGCCAGGCGCTGGCCGTGGACTTCTTCGGTGCTGTATTGGGTGATCGCGGTGAAGCTCGGGTTGACGTATTCCACTACGCCATCGCAATTGACCAGCAGGAAGGCGTTGGCGCTTTGCTCGACCGCTCGCTGGAACAGGTGCAGGGCGCTGGTGGCGGTGCGCCGGTTATGGTTGCTGATGACCTGCGCGAACTGGTCCGCCAGCTCGCCGGCGAAGGCGATTTCATCCGACTGCCAGGCGCGGGTAGCGCCGGTTTGCTCCAGGCACAGCACGCCAACCACCTGGCCGTCGACGCGGACACTGGCGTCGAGCATTGCGTTGACATCACGCGGGCGCAGGCTCTCGGCCATTTCCCGGGTGCGCGGGTCGCGCATGGCGTTATGGGCGTCGATGGCGCGGCCAGTGTGCAGGGCGTCGAGGTAGTCGGGAAAGTCGCTGACGTCGATTGGCAGCGGCAACAGGTATTGCTGGTCGGCGCGGTAGTAGGCCGAAATCGGCACCAGCATCGAGCCTTCCAGGTTCCACAGGCTGGCGCAGTCGATTTCGTAGATCTCGCAGGCACTGCGGGTGATCAGTTCGGCGGCCTCTTGCAGGGAGTTGTTGCTGCTGTAGCGCTGGCGGGTCAACAACAGGATCAGGTCCTGCTGGGCGCGTACCCGGTCCAGATGCTGCAGTTGTTCCTGTTGTGCGCGCTGGTTGAGCTCCAGGGCGATTTGCAGCCGGGAGTTCTGGGTTTCCAGGTCCAGCGCCGGCAGCAACGGGTCATCTTCGAAGAGACCGTCGATGACCAGCAGGTAACCGCGCAACAGGTGTCGATTGTGTTGTTTATAGGCTTCGCCCAGCTCCAGCAAGTTCAGCGAACCTGTGGCGGTGTGCAGGGTGTAGCGGATCAGGTAATGCGTGGCTTCTGTCAGCTGTTGCTGGATCGCGTCATGCAGCTGATAGCGCGCTTCCGGCTCCATCAGGCTGGCGTAGGGCGAGCCGACCAGGGCGCACAGCTCTACGGCCGGCAAGCCGAATTGTCGTTCGCAATTGGGATCGAGAAACAGCAGCGCCCAGCTAGGTTCATTCAGCCGTTCGAAACGCAGCATGCCCAGCCGCGAGGGCACAGGCAACTGCGTCACTACCTCGGCCACCATACGGCTGGCGGCATCGGGTTGGCTCTTCATAGGGAGGGAAACTCGCTTCGTATTTGCTGAACGCGCCGGGCTCTCGCCCTCTTTACTGTTGCCTGCGGCAAGGTTGCATCATTGCGACACCGACTGACAAGAGACATGAAGGCCAAGTGCTATAAGAATATGTCGGCAGGAGCGAAGATTTCTTCAATTAAGGTCAAAAGTAATGCTATTTCCGTAAAAATCGCAGCCTTGCGCAGCTCATACAAACGACGTACATCCTGCAGGGGGGCGGAAGGCTTCGATCTTTAGTTTTCTTAGCGCAACGGGATATCGGTCGATTGCAACAGGTTGCCATTGCGATCGTGATAACGCACATGAATCTGTTCGGCGTCGACAATCAAATGTGCAAAGTTGTCCTGGCTGATGACCTTGCTGGTGAGTTCATGTCGATAATCGCCTGCGGCGGTTCGGGCCAGCGGCTGATCGAGGATAAAGGTTGAGTCTTTGGCAAAGGGCAGCAGTTTGCTGTTGCACAGCGGAGACGAAACGATGGCATGAATTTCGAAGTCCGGGTCCTCGCTGTGGCTCAGGCGGCTGGTCAAGGAGCCGTGGACATCGCCCGAAACGAAGATGACGTTCTTGATCTTGTGGAGGCGAATGGTCTCCAACAATCGTAATCGTTGTTCGGGGAAAGCCTCCCAGGCGTCACCGGCAGGGCGTTTGCGGTCTGGGTAGAACATGACGCTGGTGACCACGAATTTGACTCGGGCCGGGCTGTGGATCAGCCAGTCGCACAGAGCCTGTTCCTGTTCGATATCAAAAATGCGCCGGTCGTTAGCCGCGAGATTGCGTCGGGTACGGCTATCGGTGACAAACCACTCGATATCGCCATGGGTAAACTGATACCAATAGTGTTTGAACTGCCAGTTTAATTGCCCTTCAGTATTCAACTTATGGGCCGGACTGTGACTGGCTTGAAATAACTCATAGGCACCCATGGCGTTTTTGTATAACTGTTCATCGCCTCTGGCTTTATTGGCTGGCCAGTTGTCTTCGATTTCGTGGTCGTCGAGGATCATGTAAGTCGGCGTGCCGGACATCAACTTTGTAATGTGTGGCTGAGAAAAGGCGATGCGGTATTTGGCAAGTATTTCGTGGTATTCACGATCCGGTGCAATGAAGTTCAAATCATCGATATAAACCTGGTCGCCTGTCATCAACATGGCGCTGATGGGCGGTGAGCCATGTTTTGCCAGGTTTGAAATGGATGCGAAGATCCGGTCACCCAGATGCGGTGCCCATGGCACGCCGGCCGTCATGCTCAAGTAGCGACATGATCCGACGACATAGGCCCGTGGCGTTGTGATCTGGTTCGACTGCGTGCGAAAGCGATAGACGTCCCGAGGCCATTGCAGTGGCAGTTCCTGAATGGTTTCCACGGTGTGCACCGGGTTCATGGGGCTGAGCCATCCGGCCTGATACTCGTATTCGGTATCGGCATAAAGATCATGGAGAACTATTACGTCGGCCATGTCGCGTGAAGCCGTCAGTTGCGTAAAAAATCCTTGATTCCAGCGCTCATCACCTATCCGTCGATAACGGATACCGGCAAATACCAAAGCGCCTTTCTGTCTTTCGCCGCGTAAAAATATTCGGGCTTGATTCATTGTAGTGTGGCCAATAATAGGGCCTACAGTTGGTTTTAACATGGTCGAGTCCATTCGATTGTTTATGATTCAAGTTGCCGGGTTTTCGACTGTTTTGCGCAGTTGTAAACAAGGCTAGTTATTGAATGCGAAAAAATATCGAGCCGAAATGGACTTGAGTTGTGGGCGATATCAGCCACAAATGTAGGAAGGCTCTCTGCCAGATAAAAACATCAAGCAAAAAAAAGCCCCGCCAACTTGGCGGGGTTGAGGTACGAGCGTGGCGCTCGGAAAACTTGAAACGCGGCAGGCCCTCCGGTGAAGGAGGGCCTGTCGGGGTTACAGCAGGATGGTGCGGATGTCCGCCAGCAGGTCGCTCAGACGCTTGGTGAAGCGAGCGGCAGCGGCACCGTTGATCACACGGTGATCATAGGACAACGACAGAGGCAGCATCAGTTTCGGCTGGAAGGCTTTGCCGTCCCAGACAGGCTGGATGGTTGCCTTGGAAACACCGAGGATCGCCACTTCCGGCGCGTTGACGATCGGCGTGAAGCCGGTGCCGCCAATGTGGCCGAGGCTGGAAATGGTGAAGCAGGCGCCTTGCATTTCGTCCGACGAGAGCTTCTTGGTCCGGGCTTTTTCAGCCAGGGAAGCGGCCTCGGCGGCCAGTTGCAGCAGGCTCTTCTGGTCGACGTTCTTGATGACCGGTACCAGCAGGCCATCCGGGGTGTCGACGGCGAAGCCGATGTTCACGTATTTCTTGCGGATGATCGCCTTGCCGCTCGGTGCCAGCGAACTGTTGAAGTCCGGCAGTTCCTTGAGCAAGTGCGCGCAGGACTTGAGCAGCAGCGGCAGGATGGTTAGCTTGACGCCGGCCTTCTCTGCAACGGCTTTCTGGGCGTTACGGAACGCTTCCAGCTCGGTAATATCCGCCGAGTCGAATTGCGTCACGTGCGGCACGTTCAGCCAGCTGCGGTGCAGGTTGGCGGCACCGACCTGCATCAGGCGGGTCATTGGCACTTCTTCGATTTCACCGAAGCGGCTGAAGTCCACGACCGGGATCGGCGGGATGCCCGCGCCACCGGTTGCGCCGGCGGCAGCGGCCGGCGCTTCCTTGGCCTTCTGCATCATGGCCTTGACGTAAACCTGCACGTCTTCCTTCAGGATGCGACCGTGCGGGCCGCTGGCGCCGACAGCGCTCAGCTCGACGCCAAACTCACGGGCCAGTTGGCGCACCGCAGGACCTGCGTGAACCTTGGCGCCAGGCTTGGCCGGGGCGGCAACAGGAGCAGCAGCTGGAGCCGATGCAGCAGCCGGCGCGGCGGCAGGCGCAGGAGCGCTCGGTGCAGCCGCCGCAGGTGCCGGGGCAGCAGCCGGGGCCGCGCCTTTGACTTTCAACTTCAGAATCAGGTCGCCGGTACCGACTTCGTCATCCAGCTTGATGGAAACGCTTTCCACCACGCCAGCGGCAGGCGATGGGATTTCCATGCTGGCCTTGTCGGATTCCAGGGTGATCAACGATTGATCAGCCTCGACGGAATCGCCGACCTTGACCTGGATCTCGATGATCTGGGCCTTGCCCGACGAACCGATGTCCGGCACGTGCACTTGCTGAACCGAAGCGGCTGCTGGCGCAGCCGCAGGAGCGGTCGGAGCTGCTGACACAGGAGCAGCAGCGGCCGGTTTCTCTTCGGCTTTCGCAGCAGGCGCGGCGGCAGCCGCAGGGGCAGCAGCGGCACCTTCGACTTCCAGCTCGAGCAGTTCGTCGCCTTCTTTCAGGCGGTCGCCCAGCTTCACTTTCAGGCTCTTGATGATACCGGCCTTCGGCGCAGGCACTTCCATGCTCGCCTTGTCCGATTCCAGCGTCAGGATGCTCTGGTCGGCTTCGATACGGTCGCCGACCTTCACAAACAGTTCAATTACTTCACCTTCACCGCTGCCGATGTCAGGTACGCGAATGAGTTCGCTCACAGAATCTCTCCTCAGCAGTCCAGTGGGTTGCGTTTTTCCGGGTTGATACCGAACTTGGCGATGGCTTCAGACACCACTTTAGGTTCGATATCGCCACGGTCAGCCAGTGCTTCCAGGGCTGCCAACACCACGAAATGACGGTCGACTTCGAAGAAATGACGCAGTTTCTTGCGGCTGTCGCTGCGACCATAACCGTCGGTGCCCAGGACTTTGAATTCCTTGGACGGTACCCACTGACGGATCTGCTCGGCGTACAGTTTCATGTAGTCGGTCGAAGCAATGACTGGACCTTGACGGCCGTTCAGGCACTCTTCAACGTAGCTCAGCTTAGGCTTCTGGCCCGGGTGCAGGCGGTTGGTGCGTTCTACGGCCAGGCCGTCGCGACGCAGTTCGTTGAAGCTGGTAACGCTCCACACGTCGGCGCCGACGTTGAACTGTTCGCGCAGGATCTTCGCCGCTTCGCGGACTTCACGCAGGATGGTGCCGGAGCCCATCAGCTGCACGTGGTGCGCTGCTTCGCGGTTGTCTTCTTCGAGCAGGTACATGCCCTTGATGATGCCTTCCTCGACACCGGCCGGCATGGCTGGTTGCTGGTAGGACTCGTTCATCACGGTGATGTAGTAGAAAACGTCCTGCTGCTCTTCGGTCATTTTCTTCATGCCGTCCTGAATGATCACCGCCAGCTCGTAGCCGTAGGTTGGATCAAAGGTGCGGCAGTTCGGGATGGTGGCAGCCAGGATGTGGCTGTGACCGTCTTCGTGCTGCAGGCCTTCACCGTTCAGGGTGGTACGGCCGGCGGTGCCGCCAATCAGGAAGCCACGGGTACGGCTGTCGCCAGCGGCCCAGGCCAGGTCGCCGATACGCTGGAAGCCGAACATCGAGTAGAAGATGTAGAACGGCAGCATTGGCTGGTTGTGGCTGGAGTACGACGTGCCGGCAGCGATGAAGGAGCTCATGGCGCCCGCTTCGTTGATGCCTTCTTCGAGGATCTGGCCCTTCTTGTCCTCTTTGTAGAACATCACCTGGTCTTTATCGACTGGCTCGTAGAGCTGGCCGACGGACGAGTAGATGCCCAACTGACGGAACATGCCTTCCATACCGAAGGTACGGGCTTCGTCCGGGATGATCGGGACGATGCGCGGACCGATTTCCTTGTCCTTGACCAGTTGCGCGAGGATCCGCACGAAGGCCATGGTGGTGGAAATTTCACGGTCGCCGGTGCCGTCCAGGATAGCCTTGAGGGTTTCCAGTGGTGGCGTCGGAACGTTGAAGCTCTGCGCGCGACGCTGAGGCACGAAACCGCCCAGTGCCGTGCGGCGTTCGCTCAGGTAGCGGGCTTCGGCGCTGTTCGGTTCCGGTTTGAAGAATGGCAGGTTTTCCAGTTCTTCGTCTTTTACCGGAATGTCGAAGCGGTCGCGGAACAACTTCAGGCTCTCGACATCGACCTTCTTGGTGTTGTGCGCGGTGTTTTTCGCTTCGCCGGCACCGGTGCCATAACCCTTGATGGTCTTGGCCAGGATGACGGTAGGCTGTTCTTTGTGGTTGACCGCTTCGTGGTATGCCGCGTAGACCTTGTACGGGTCGTGGCCGCCACGGTTGAGTTTCCAGATCTCGTCGTCGGACAGGTCTGCAACCATCGCCTTGAGTTCTGGCGTGTTGAAGAAGTGTTCACGTACGAACGCGCCGTCTTTGGCTTTGTAGTTCTGGTACTCGCCGTCGATGACTTCGTCCATGCGGCGTTGCAGGATGCCGTCGACGTCCTTGGCCAGCAGTGGGTCCCAGAAACGGCCCCAGATGACTTTGGTCACGTTCCACTGAGCACCGCGGAACACGCCTTCGAGTTCCTGGATGATTTTGCCGTTGCCGCGAACCGGGCCGTCGAGGCGCTGCAGGTTGCAGTTGATGACGAAGATCAGGTTGTCGAGCTTCTCGCGGCCAGCCAGCGAGATGGCGCCCAGGGATTCCGGCTCGTCGCACTCGCCGTCGCCCAGGAAGCACCAGACTTTCTGTTTGCCAGGCTGGATGAAGCCGCGGGCTTCCAGGTACTTCATGAAGCGCGCCTGGTAGATCGCCTGGATCGGACCCAGACCCATGGATACGGTCGGGAACTGCCAGAAGTCAGGCATCAGCCAAGGGTGCGGGTAGGACGACAGACCTGTTCCGTCGACTTCCTGGCGGAAGTTGTTCATCTGGTCTTCGGTGATGCGGCCTTCCATGAACGCACGGGCGTAGACGCCTGGCGAGGTGTGGCCCTGGAAGTAGATCAGGTCGCCGCCGTGTTCGTCGGTCGGGGCCTGGAAGAAGTAGTTGAAGCCGATGTCATACAGGGTCGCACTGGAAGCGAAGCTGGAGATGTGACCACCCAGGTCAGAATCTTTCAGGTTCGTACGCATTACCATGGCCATCGCGTTCCAGCGTACCAGCGAGCGAATGCGGCGTTCCATGAACAGGTCGCCAGGCATGCGTGCTTCGTGGGTCACCGGGATGGTGTTGCGGTAAGGCGTGGTGATGGCGTAAGGCAACTGCGAGCCGCTGCGGGTCGCGAGTTCGCCCATACGGGTCATCAGATAGTGAGCACGGTCTTCGCCTTCTTTGTCGAGAACCGATTCCAGGGCGTCCAGCCATTCCTGGGTTTCGACGGGATCGAGGTCTTGCATGGCTTGCTCCAGGGCGGAAAGGCTACCAGAATCGGTTGCCTGAGTTAGCGACTGGCCTTGTGGGCAGACGTTATGAATTCTTGGATTGCCGATAGGTTGTTCCGGCGGCGTGTAGTTTTACTACAAATCATCCGGCATTTCAGCTATCCGAATGTATATACGAGTAGTAAAACTACAGAAGAGCGGCTTGTGGCCTCCGACTACGTTGTGAGAATAATCGTTAAGGTTGGAATTTTGCTAACCAAAAAAGGTGAGAGCTTGATGCTGGCTGCCAAAAAAAAAGAGATTTCAGCTATTTCTAACCTTTGTTCGACAGTCGATCAGGTAGTGCGTTTCGTTAAATCACTACATACAGCCCTCTACACGCCGATCAAGGATAGACCATGAGCCTTCCTTCGCTTGTCGAACTGCCAGCCATTCTGCTGCCGTTTGTCACCCGCGCGCAGCAGTCGTTGCGCGCCGCCGTTGCGGCTTTGGATAACGACCATGGCTTATCCGAATGGACGCCTGAGCGTTGGGAGCAATTTGCCCGCGTGACGGCTGCCAGCGACTTCGTGACCGAACAAAGCGTGCGTGACCCACTGATGCTTCTTGAGCTGGTGCAGTCCGGCGAACTGGACCGTCACTACGCTCCCGGCGAGTTGTGCGCGCAGATCGCTGCGGCAGTGAGCGTCGCTGAAGCCGACGACCAGCTCGGCCGGGCGCTGCGTCGCCAGCGCGCGCGTCACCAGGTGCGGATCATCTGGCGTGACCTGACCCGCCAGGCCGATCTGGTCCAGACCTGCCGCGATCTCTCTGACATGGCTGATGCCAGCATCGATCAGGCTTATCAATGGCTGTATGTGCGACATTGTCAGCAGTTTGGTGTTCCGACCGGTCGACGCAGCGGCGAACCGCAGCAGATGGTTATCCTCGGCATGGGTAAGCTTGGCGCGGTGGAACTCAATCTGTCGTCGGACATCGATCTGATTTTCGCCTACCCCGAGGGCGGCGAAACCGTTGGCGTAAAGCGCTCGCTGGACAACCAGGAATTTTTCATCCGTCTCGGCCAGCGCCTGATCAAGGCACTGGATCCGATGACCGTCGACGGCTTTGTGTTCCGTGTCGACATGCGCCTGCGACCCTACGGTTCGTCGGGTGCGCTGGTCCTGAGTTTCAATGCACTGGAGCAGTACTATCAAGACCAGGGCCGCGACTGGGAACGCTACGCGATGATCAAGTCGCGGGTGGTGGCCGGCGATCAAGTAGCCGGCGCGCAATTGCAAGAGATGCTGCGCCCGTTCGTTTACCGGCGTTATCTGGACTTCTCGGCCATCGAAGCCCTGCGCACCATGAAGCAACTGATCCAGCAGGAAGTCCGGCGTAAAGGCATGGCCGACAACATCAAGCTTGGCTCTGGCGGCATTCGCGAAGTCGAGTTTATTGCCCAGGCGTTCCAGCTGATCCATGGTGGCCGTGACCTGAGCCTGCAACAACGTCCTCTATTGAAAGTGCTGAACACACTGGAAGGCCAGGGCTACCTGCCGCCAGCAGTGATCAATGAATTACGCGAAGGTTACGAATTCCTGCGCTACACCGAACACGCGATCCAGGCGATTGCCGACCGTCAGACCCAGATGCTTCCCGATGGCGCTCAGGATCAGGCGCGCATTGCCTTTATGCTGGGCTTCGCCGATTGGACGGCTTTCCACAAGCAGCTTATGTACTGGCGCGGTCGTGTGGCCTGGCACTTCGGCCAGGTGATCGCTGATCCGGATGAGGAGCAGGGCGCCGAAAGCGAAGTCGTGGTGGGCGGTGAGTGGCTGCCATTGTGGGAAGAAGCCCAGGATGAAGAAGCGGCCTGCCGGCAGTTGCAGGAGGGTGGTTTCGCTGATGCCCCCAAAGCCTTGAAAGCCTTGGCCAGTCTGCGCAGTAGTCCGCAACTGCGGGCCATGCAACGACTGGGGCGCGAGCGCCTCGATGCCTTTATTCCGCGTTTGCTCGCCCAGGCCGTGGAGCACGCCAACCCGGATCTGGTGCTGGAGCGGGTATTACCCCTGGTGGAGGCGGTGGCGCGTCGCTCCGCTTATCTGGTGCTGCTGACCGAAAACCCCGGCGCGCTTCGACGCTTGCTGACCTTGTGTGCCGCGAGCCCGTGGATCGCCGAGCAGATCACGCGATTCCCGTTGCTGCTCGACGAACTGCTCAATGAAGGTCGGTTGTTCAAGCCGCCCCTGGCGCCGGAACTGGCCGCCGAGTTGCGCGAGCGCCTGACGCGGATTCCCGAGGATGACCTTGAGCAGCAAATGGAAGCCTTGCGCCATTTCAAACTGGCGCACCGCTTGCGGGTGGCCGCCTCGGAAATCGCCGGTAGCCTGCCATTGATGAAAGTCAGTGATTACCTGACCTGGCTCGCCGAAGCGATTCTTGAGCAGGTGCTGGCCCTGGCCTGGCGCCAGACCGTGGCCAAGTACGGTACGCCGTTGCGCACCGATGGCACCCTGTGCGATCCCGGCTTCATCATTGTCGGTTATGGGAAAGTCGGTGGCCTGGAGCTGGGGCATGGTTCGGATCTGGACCTGGTATTCATCCACGATGGCGACCCGCAGGCGGAAACCGACGGGCCGAAGTCTATCGATGGCGCGCAATTTTTCACCCGGCTTGGGCAGCGAATCATCCACTTGCTCACGGCTCAGACCAACTCCGGTCAGCTGTATGAAGTGGACATGCGCTTGCGGCCATCCGGCGCATCGGGGTTGCTGGTGAGTTCGCTGGGGGCGTTTGCCCGTTATCAGGAGGGCGAGGCCTGGACCTGGGAGCACCAGGCGTTGGTGCGGGCGCGGGTGTTGGTGGGTAGCGAGGATGTCGGCCGGGCATTCGAGCAGGTCCGCGCAGCGATTCTGGGCAAGACGCGGGATCTGCCGACCTTGCGCCAGGAAGTGAGCGAGATGCGCGCCAAGATGCGCGATAACCTGGGCAGCAAGAGCACTGCTGCCGGTACCGGGGCAAATGCCTTCGAGGCCACGGCACCGTTTGATCTCAAGCAGGATGCCGGAGGTATCGTCGATATCGAATTTATGGTGCAATACGCGGCCCTGGCGTGGTCGGAAACTCACCCGCCATTGCTGCGCTGGACCGACAATATCCGCATTCTGGAAGAGCTGGAACACGAAGGGCTGATGCCCGCCGAAGATGCCAGCCTGTTGCGTGAAGCCTATAAGGCCTATCGCTCCGCCGCCCACCGGCAGGCCTTGCAGAAGGATCCCGGGGTGATAACCGGCGACCAGTTCGCGGATGAACGGCGACAGGTCATGCGGATCTGGCGTGAGCTGGGGCTAAGCTGAACAGGATGTTTGAAACACCGAGTACCCAATGTGGGAGCGAGCCTGCTCGCTCCCACAGAAGATCTGCAGTTTTTGTAGAATCATCGAGGCGGGGAGGCGTATGCCTCCCCGGTTCGTTTTTGGAAGCCACATGAAAATTCTGATCGTTGGGCCCAGTTGGGTCGGTGACATGGTGATGGCGCAGACACTGTTTCAGTGTCTTAAACAGCGCCACCCGCAGTGCGAAATCGACGTGCTGGCCCCCGAATGGAGCCGGCCGATACTTGAGCGCATGCCCGAAGTACGCCAGGCCTTGAGCTTCCCGCTCGGCCACGGTGCACTGGAACTGGCGACGCGTCGGCGCATCGGCAAATCCCTGGCCGGCCAGTACAGCCAGGCGATCCTGTTGCCCAATTCCCTGAAGTCGGCACTGGTACCGTTTTTTGCCGGTATCCCCAAGCGCACCGGTTGGCGTGGCGAATTCCGTTACGGCCTGCTCAACGACGTGCGCACGCTGGACAAAGAGCGTTACCCGCTGATGATCGAACGCTTCATGGCGCTGGCTTACGAGCCCGGCCTTGAACTGCCCAAACCCTATCCGCGACCCAGTCTGCGGATCGACCCGGTGACCCGCGAAGCGGCACTGGCCAAGTTCGGTCTGGTGCTGGATCGTCCGGTGCTGGCGCTGTGCCCGGGTGCAGAGTTCGGTGAGTCCAAGCGCTGGCCGTCCGAGCACTACGCCAAGGTTGCCGAAGCGAAGATTCGCGAGGGTTGGCAGGTCTGGCTGTTCGGTTCGAAAAACGATCACGCGGTGGGCGAAGACATCCGTTCGCGGCTGATTCCCGGCTTGCGTGAAGAATCGGTGAACCTCAGTGGCGGCACCTCGCTGGCCGAGGCGATCGATTTGATGTCGTGCGCCGACTCGGTCGTTTCCAACGACTCCGGCCTGATGCATGTCGCCGCTGCGCTGAACCGTCCGCTGGTGGCGATCTACGGCTCGACGTCGCCGGGCTTCACGCCACCACTGGCCGAGCATGTCGAGATCGTGCGCCTGGGCATCGAATGCAGCCCGTGCTTCGATCGCACGTGCCGTTTTGGTCATTACAACTGCCTGCGTCAGCTGATGCCGCAAGCGGTGAACGAAGCCTTGCAGCGTTTGCAGGGTACTGTGGTCGAGGTCAAATAGTTTGCGGGTACTGCTGATCAAGACTTCATCGCTGGGCGACGTGATTCATGCGTTGCCGGCGCTGACCGATGCTGCGCGGGCCATCCCCGGCATCACCTTCGACTGGGTGGTGGAAGAAGGCTTCGCCGAAATTCCCACCTGGCACCCGGCGGTGGGCAAGGTGATTCCGGTGGCTATCCGTCGCTGGCGCAAGAACATCTGGCAGACCATCAAGAGCGGCGAGTGGAAGCGTTTCAAGCAAAGCCTTCGCGCCACGAAATACGATCTGGTCATCGATGCCCAGGGTCTGCTCAAAAGCGCGTTACTGACCCGCTACGTCAAGGCCCCGGTTGCCGGTCTCGACAAGGACTCCGCCCGCGAACCGATTGCCGCGCGTTTCTATTCCCGGCGCCTGGCCGTGGCCCGTGGGCAGCATGCGGTGGAGCGGGTGCGTCAACTGTTCGCCGTGGCCCTGGGTTATGACCTGCCCAAAGGCCTGGGCGACTATGGCCTGAACGTCGAGCGGCTGGTGGAGCTGCCACGCAAGAATCCGTACGTGCTGTTCCTGCACGGCACCACCTGGGACACCAAGCACTGGCCGGAAGCCTACTGGCGCGAGCTGGCCGAGCGTGTCGGTTACCTGGGGGTCGGGGTGAAACTGCCTTGGGGCAACGCGATCGAGAAGGCCCGCGCCGAACGCATCGCAAAGGACTTGAAGCACGTCGAAGTGCTGCCCAAGCTGAATCTGGCGGGTGTCGGCAAAGTGCTGGCCGGGGCTCAAGCCTGCGTGGCGGTGGACACCGGCCTCGGTCACCTGGCCGCGGCACTGGATGTGCCGACGCTGTCGCTGTTCGGCCCGACCAACCCCGGCCTGACCGGTGCCTACGGCAAGTCGCAGATTCACCTGGCCAGCGATTTTCCCTGTGCGCCGTGCCTGCAAAAGAAATGCACCTATCAACCGACGGCCGAAGATGCCCGTCAGTTTGATCTGAAACGCGAGTGGCCACTGTGCTTCACGCGTCTGAACCCCGAGCGTGTCGCCAGCAGACTGAGCACGTTGTTACTGGCTGAGGAGCTGCGCTGATGCAATTGGCATTTGTCCTGTACAAATACTTTCCCTTTGGTGGCTTGCAGCGCGATTTCATGCGCATTGCCCTGGAGTGCCAGAAGCGCGGCCACCAGATTCGCGTCTACACGCTGATCTGGGAAGGCGACGTGCCGCCAGGGTTTGAGGTGCTGGTGGCACCGGTCAAGGCGTTCTTCAATCACCGTCGCAATGAAAAGCTCAGCGAGTGGATGGAGGCTGACCTGGCCAAACGGCCGGTGGACCGTCTGATCGGCTTCAACAAGATGCCCGGCCTGGACGTTTACTACGCCGCCGACGGTTGCTTCGAAGACAAGGCGCAGAACCTGCGCAACTCGCTGTACCGTCGCTGGGGCCGTTACCGTCACTTCGCCGAATACGAGCGCGCGGTGTTCGCCCAGGACGCCAAGACCGAAGTGTTGATGATTTCCGAAGTGCAGCAACCGCTGTTCATCAAGCATTACGGCACCCCGCTCAAACGCTTCCATCTGCTGCCGCCGGGCATCGCCCAGGACCGCCGCCGGCCCGCGGATGCGGACGAGATTCGTGCCGGGTTCCGCGCCGAATTCAACCTCAAGGACGATGAGCTGCTGTTGGTGCAAATCGGCTCGGGGTTCAAGACCAAGGGTGTCGATCGCAGCCTCAAGTCGCTGGCGGCACTGCCCGCCGAGCTGAAAAAGCGTACGCGGCTGTTTGTAATCGGCCAGGACGACCCCAAATTATTCCAGATGCAGAGCGCCACATTGGGGCTTGGTGACAACGTGACGTTCCTCAAGGGGCGCAGTGATATCCCGCGTTTCCTGTTGGGCGCCGATCTGTTGATTCACCCGGCGTACAACGAAAACACCGGCACCGTGCTGCTTGAAGCGCTGGTGGCCGGGTTGCCGGTGCTGGTGAGTGCGGTCTGTGGTTATGCCCATTACATTGCCGAGGCCGATGCAGGCCTGGTATTGGACGAGCCGTTCGAGCAGGCACAACTGACGCAGTACCTGACCGGCATGTTGAACGACGCTCAAGCACGGGCGGCCTGGAGCCGCAACGGTCTGGCCTTCGCCGAAACGGCCGACCTCTATAGCATGCCGCAGCACGCGGCCGATGTGATTCTGGCGGAGCACGCTTAAATGAAGTTGATGCTGGCTGAACCGTTCAAGAGCCTCTGGGCCGGACGCGACCCGTTCGCCGAAGTCGAGGGGCTCAAGGGCGAGGTGTACCGCGAACTTGAAGCTCGCCGCACCCTGCGCACCGAAGTGAACGGCAACGGATTCTTCGTCAAGATCCACCGTGGCATCGGCTGGGGCGAGATCTTCAAGAACCTGCTCACCGCCAAGTTGCCGGTACTCGGTGCCGGCCAGGAGTGGAAGGCCATCCAGCGCCTGCAGGAAGTCGGCGTGCCGACCATGACTGCCGTCGCTTACGGCGAGAAGGGCAGCAATCCGGCGGATCAGCATTCGTTCATCGTCACTGAAGAGCTGGCGCCGACTATCAGTCTTGAAGACTTCAGCATCAACTGGGTCAAGCAACCGCCGGAGCCAAGACTCAAGCGCGCCCTTATCGCCGAAGTTGCACGCATGACCGGCATGATGCACCGCGCCGGAGTCAATCATCGCGACTGCTATATCTGTCACTTCCTGCTGCACACCGATAAACCGGTGACGGCGGAGGACTTCAAGCTCTCGGTGATCGACCTGCACCGCGCCCAGACCCGTCCGACGATCACCCAGCGTTGGCGCAACAAGGATCTGGCGGCGCTGTACTTTTCGGCTTTGGATATCGGTTTGACCCGTCGCGACAAACTGCGCTTCCTCAAAGGTTATTTCCAGCAGCCGCTGCGGCAGATTCTCGGTGAAGAAGCCGGGCTGCTCACTTGGCTCGAAGGCAAGGCCAACAAGCTCTACGACCGCAAACAGCGATACGGGGACGCGCTCTGATGGCGGGTTGGACACTGGAACCTGCTTACAGCGATCTGGCCGCAGATTTCGGCAGCCTTGACGCTGTGTTTGCGTTACAGGGCGAGCGCCTGACCCACGACCCGCTGTCCGAGGTCATTCGCGTTCAGCGCAACGGCGTCAACTACTACGTCAAACGCTACGTGGGCGCCGGCAAAGGCTTGCGGCGCTACATCGGCAAACCGCGGGTGAAGATGGAATGGCAAAACCTCAAGCGCTTTGCCAAGTGGGGCATTCCCACTGCCGAAGTGGTGGCGTGGGGACTGGAGCGGCGAGGGGCAACCTATGATCGCGGGGCGATGATCACCCGTGAGTTGCCGAACACCGAAGACTTGTCGGCCCTGGCCGAACGGCACGACCCGAAACTTGCGGACCGTGCCTGGGTCGATGCCGTCAGTCGCCAGTTGGCCGACTTCACCCGGACCATGCACGAACATCGCTTTACCCATAACGATTTGAAGTGGCGCAACTTGCTGATCGACGATCAGGCCAGGTTGTTCCTGATCGACTGCCCCAATGGCGATTTCTGGCGCGGCTTCTGGCTCAAGTACCGCATCACCAAGGATCTGGCGTGCCTGGACAAGGTCGCCAAGTATCAATTGTCGGCTACCCAGCGCCTGCGCTTTTACCTGCAATACCGCCAAAGTACCCGGCTGACAGTCGCCGACAAAAAACGGATCCGGCACGTGGTGAGATTTTTCGAGGGACGCGAATGACTGACTTTCTGGCTGCTGAAGACCGTGCGCTGCTCGAGCGTCACGGCCTCGGCACGTTCGACGCACTCTGGACCCGGCAGCTCGATGCCGTGGACGAACCCAACACCCTGCGCGGTGGCTGGAGCAGCGTGTTTCGGCTGGATCTGGAAGGTCACGGCTTCTACCTCAAGCGTC
Source organism: Pseudomonas sp. SDO5532_S415 (assembly GCF_054071155.1). Classification (NCBI taxonomy): domain Bacteria; kingdom Pseudomonadati; phylum Pseudomonadota; class Gammaproteobacteria; order Pseudomonadales; family Pseudomonadaceae; genus Pseudomonas; species Pseudomonas sp. SDO5532_S415. Next base: position 61,795 of record NZ_JBSVWS010000005.1, read on the forward strand.
AGAGCAACTATCAGATGCACACCTTGCACGCGCCCTTTGGCGAGCCAAGTTTCGCCCGGGAATTTCGCAACATCAGTCGCTATGAGGCGCTCGGCATTCCAGCGCTGAAGGCGGCGTTCTTCGGTGAGCGCAAGGTCGACGGTGAAGTCCGGGCGATTTTGCTGACCCGTGCCCTGGACGGTTGGGATGATCTGGATTCGTTGCTGCAGCGCTGGTCGGATCTGAGCGAGGCGCAACACACCGCCATCCTGCAAGCCTGCGGGAAACTGGCCCGGCGCCTGCACGGCAAGCGTCAGGTGCACGGCTGTTTTTATCCCAAGCACATTTTTCTGTGCGCCACCGGCGATGGCTATCAGGCCCAGTTGATCGACCTGGAAAAGACCCGTCCGTTGCTGCTGGGTCGGCGCGACCGGGTCAAGGATCTGGAGCCGCTGCTGCGTCGGGCGCCGGAGTGGAGCGAAGCACAGTTGCGCATTTTGCTGGCCGCCTATCTGGATCAGTCGCAAGACAGTTCGTTGATCGATAGCTGGTTGGCTCGCTTGACCTCGCGGCGCAGCTATAAGGAGAAGCGCTGATGCGTTTGTCGGAGTTGAAAAACGCTGGCCGCAGCCCGTCATTGCCGTTGAGTCTTACTCTGGCAGATGCCGCCGGGCCTGCTGACTTGCAATTGCTGAGCCTGTTGCGGGTGCTGCCCGGGCAGCGTTATGTCGGTGCCGGTGTCTGGCGGGGCCGCCCGGTGCTGGCCAAATTGCTGGTCGGCAGCAAAGCGGCGCGGCATTTTCAGCGAGAGCTGGAGGGCGTGCGCCTGCTCGCAGCGCAAGGCCTGACCACGCCACTGCTGTTGGCAGACGGTCTTAAGGACGGCGAGGGTGGCTGGTTGCTGTTCGAGTTTCTGGAAGGCGCTGCAAGCCTGGGCGATGACTGGAAGCAGGTCGAACACTTGCCGGCGCTGGCCGATGAGCAATCGGCGGTTCTGGCCGAAGCCTTGGGCGCGATCGGTCAAATGCACCGCAAAGGCTTGTGGCAGGAAGATCTGCACCTGGACAATCTGCTGCGCCAGGGCAGTCGACTGTATTTGATCGATGGCGCCGGGATCTGCGCCGAAACACCCGGCCAGCCACTGTCGCGGCAGAAAGTCCTGGAAAACCTCGGGGTGTTTTTCGCCCAGTTGCCCAAGGCGCTGGAGCCGTTCACTGAAGAGTTGCTGGTGTACTACCTGCTGAGCAATGGCGAACATGCCTTGCCCATGGAGGCGCTGCAGAAACAGATCGACAAAGTGCGTAGCTGGCGCCTCAAGGACTTCCTGACCAAGGTTGGCCGTGAGTGCACGTTGTTCAGTGTCCGGCGCAGCGCGTTCGGCTTACAGGCCATCCGTCGCGAGGAAGAAGCGGCGATGCTGCCGGTACTGGCGCAGGCCGACGCCTTGCTCGATCAGGGGTACCTGTACAAGACCGGCGGCGCGGCGAGCGTCGGCAAGGTCGAAGTGGATGGTCGCACGCTGGTGATCAAGCGCTACAACATCAAGGGTTTTGCCCACTGGCTCAAGCGCTTCTGGCGCCCCAGTCGCGCCTGGCACTCCTGGCGTGAGGGCAATCGCCTGGCGTTCCTCGGCATTGCAACACCCAAGCCCCTGGCGTTGCTGGAGAAGCGTTTTCTCTGGCTGCGCAGCCGCGCCTACCTGATCACCGAGCATCTGTCGGGGCCGGACATCATCGAGCGCTTCGCCCCCTTTGTAGAAAGTGGCGATGCGCCCGAGACGGAGTTGGCCGCGCTGGATCATCTGTTTGCCGAACTGATACGCGAGCGCATCAGCCATGGTGACTTCAAGGGGCACAACCTGTTCTGGCAGGATGATCGCTGGGCGCTGATCGATCTGGATTCAATGTGCCAGCACGGTTCGCTTGCCAGCTTCGCCCCGGCGTACACGCGGGATCGGGCGCGGTTCATGCGCAACTGGCCTGAAGCCAGTGCCCTTTATCAAGTCATTGATCAGCGTCTTCCCAAGGACATCTCCAGCGCTGACTGAATCGCTTTCGCGAGCAGGCTCGCTCCCACCCGGGATCGCGTGCGGCCGGGCTCTCCTGTGGGAGCGAGCCTGCTCGCGAAGAGGTTGGATTGGTCGCCAGGGATCAGGGGACAAGCTCTTATGAACCTTCCTACACAATCTTGGGAAGCCATGAACTGTGGCCTGAGCAGCCACGATGCTAGTTTGCCTGACGTTCTCGGAGGGCAGACTTTGACAATCAGAATGGCAGTCGCATCAGGCGCAATCTCACTGGCCTTGACCGGTTGCGGGACCGTTGCAACGGTGTTGCAGGATGATGCCGAAGCCGCCCAGGGGCTCCGCCGGCAAAAAACCTACTGTCAGTCCATCCCGCGGGTCTACAGCGGCCTGGCTTACGATTTTTGTGTACTGAACGCGCCACCCGATCCCACGGGAATCCTCGTACCGCTCGTTTTGCTGGACCTGGCTTTGTCTGGCGGTCTGGATACCGTTGTCTTGCCGTACACGATTTACCGGCAGACCGTGAATGGCAACATCCTCATTTACTGGCGGCCCGCGCGCGGCTGGGGAGCCTCTTAAGCACCACGCGCCTTCTTGCCGTTTGCAGCTAGAGGCTTGCCGCTGCTTTTAAGCTATAATCCCGCCCTTTAGCTGCCTCGCGCTCCTTGCGAAGGCACATCATTTTTTGAGGCGCCACTGCGCCTGCATGCAGACTAAAGAGGCTAGACCCCTGTGGCATTGACGATTCTTGGCCTGTCCGGCGCCCTTAGCCATGATCCTTCCGCAGCCTTGTACATCGACGGCAAGCTGGTCGCGGCGGCTGAGGAAGAGCGCTTCGTACGCGATAAACATGCAAAGAACCGCATGCCTTACGAATCGGCAAAGTTCTGCCTGGAACAGGCTGGTATCAAACCTTCCGACGTTGACGTGGTAGCGATCCCGTTCGCTCCGATCAGCCTGTTCGGCAAGGCGCGCTGGCACTACGCCAAGCGTTACTGGTACGCCCCGGACCGCGCCCTCGACGCGATCCTGATGGGCAACCGTCGCTACAAGCGCTATCGCAACAAGATTGTCTGGTGCCTCGAGCAACTGGGCTTCGATCCAAAGAAAATCAAGATCGAGCCGGTCGAGCATCACCTGGCCCACGCCTCCAGCGCCTACCACTGCTCCGGTTTCAAAGAGAAAACCGCGATCCTCGGGATCGACGGCAAGGGTGAGTACGCCACGACCTTCTTCGGTTACGGCGAAAACGGCAAGATCCACAAGATCAAGGAGTTCTTCGATCCTGACTCCCTGGGCGGCCTCTACGGCGCGATCACCGAGTTCCTCGGTTTCGAGATGCTCGACGGTGAGTTCAAGGTCATGGGCATGGCGCCGTACGGCGACGCCAGCAAGTACGATTTCTCGCGCCTGGCCTCGTTCGAAAATGGTGAGTTGGTGATCAACACCGATTACGCCAACGTCATCGGCCTGCGCCGCTATAAAGAAAAGGGCAAGGGTTTCTACTTCTCGCCGAAGTTGATCGAATGGCTGGGTCCGAAGCGCGAAGGCGACATCGCCGACGAGCCTTACATCCACTACGCCGCGAGCATGCAAGCACTGTTCGAGAAACTGGCGTTGCAGATGATCGACCATTACCTGGGCGATGTGCTCAAGGAAACCGGCAAGCTGGCCTTCGCCGGCGGCTGTGCGTTGAACGTCAAGCTGAACCAGAAAATCATCGCTCGCGACGACATCAAGGAACTGTTCGTACAGCCTGCGTCCGGCGATGCCGGTACCGCAGTCGGCGCCGCCGCCTATGTATCCCACGCCCGTGGCGTACCGGTCGAGAAGATGGAACACGTCTACCTCGGCCCCTCGTACAGCAACGAAGACGTGATCGCAGCCTGCGCCCGTCATGCGAACAAGCCTGCGTGGCGCAAGCTCGACAACATGCCGGAGCAGATCGCCAAGATCATGGTCGACGGCAATCCGGTGGCCTGGTTCCAGGGCCGCATGGAGTTCGGTCCGCGCGCATTGGGTGGTCGTTCGATCATCGGTTGCCCGAGCGTGGCCGGCGTGGCCGATCGCATCAACCACCAGATCAAGTTCCGCGAGCGCTGGAGGCCTTTCTGCCCGTCGATGCTCGACACCGTCGCGCCACAGATGATCAAGATCGATCACCCGGCGCCCTTCATGACCTTCACCTTCGAAGTGGCTGAGGAGTGGAAAACCCGCGTACCGGAAGTCGTCCACGAAGACGGTACTTCCCGCGCCCAGGTGCTCAAGCGCGAATACAACCCGCGCTACTACGACATGATGAAGGCGCTGGAAGTCCTGACCGGCAACGGTGTGTCGCTCAACACTTCGCTCAACCGTCGTGGCGAACCTATGATCTGCTCTCCGACGGACGCCTTGAACATGTTCTTCGGTTCGGATCTACAGTATCTGATCATGGAAGACATCCTGGTGGTCAAAGAGGGCGCGAACGCATATGACACGCTCGGCTGAACGCCATGTGCTGCAGTTCTGCCACGGCTATGACGGCCCGTTTCTGGACTGCGCCCGGCAGTACGCCAGCCTGTTCGCGGGGACTGGCTATCGCGTGACCACGGTTTTTCTGACCGGGGTCGCCGATGCCGAAGTCGCCGCGGGGTGCGCCTCCGATGAAGTGTTGTTCATGGAGTACAGCTCCAGGGCCATTCGTGGCTTGAAGCTGGGAGCCATTGGCGATCTGCGCAAGATCGCCGCTTCACGCAATTTCAGTTTCTGCATCGCCCATCGCTTCAAGCCGATCTATATCGCCTTGCTCGGCACCTCGTTGCCGGTGATTGGCGTGCATCACGCGTTTGACGATTACAAACGTGGCTCGCGCAAACTGTTCGCGCATATTTTCCGCAAGCGTCTGAGCCTGCTTGGGGTGTCCGACGCGGTGCGCGATGACATGCGCAGTTGCCTGCCGAAATGGCCGGCAGCGCGGATTCGAACCCTCTATAACCGCATCGATGTACAGGCCTTGCAGGACAGTCAAGTGTCGGCGAGCGAGGCACGGGAAGTACTCGGCCTGGCGGCGGATGCCTGGATTGTCGGCAACGTCGGGCGACTGCATCCGGACAAGGACCAGGCCACGCTGCTGGACGGTTTTGCTGCGGCGCTGCCGGGCTTGCCGGCCAACAGCCAGTTGGTAATCCTCGGCAGCGGTCGTCTGGAGGAGGAGCTCAAGGCCCAGGCCCGCGAGCTGGGGATTGGCGACCGCGTGCTGTTCCTCGGCCAGGTGCCCGAGGCGCGACGTTATTTCCGTGCCTTCGATGTGTTTGCCCTGAGTTCCGATCACGAACCGTTCGGCATGGTGCTGCTCGAAGCCATGGCTGCCGGCGTACCGTTGCTCGCTACCGCGTGTGGTGGGGCGAAAGAAGTGGTCGAAGGCGTGGGCATTCTGTTCCCGCTGGGCGATGCCGAACACCTGGCGCAAGGGCTGCAACATCTGGCCGCGATGGATGAAGGTCAACGTCACCAATGCGCCGAACTGATGCTCGACCGCTTGCGCGAACGTTTCTCCGACCGCGCGGTACGCGATGCTTTCTGGCATTTGCCACACGTTATCGAACTGGCACCGAGGGGCTGATGCTCAACCGATTTCAAGGCTGGCGCGAACGTGGCTGGTCGGTAGCCGATGCCTCTACATATGCCGAAACCTGGCAGCGTTATGGTGGCAGCGTCGCGACTCATCCAATGGTGGTCGAGCGCCTGGCGCAGTTGGCCGATATTCCGGTGCGTTACCTGGCCTGGGAGCAAAATGGCGAAATCAAGGCGGCGATTCCGACATGGGGCCGCGACCTTGCATTGTCCAAGGACGTACTCAAGCGCAGCGGAAAGAAAGGCCTGTTCGACCTTGGCAATGCCGAGATCATCTTGCCGGCCGCTGAAAATACACAGGCCCCCCTGCGTCATCGCGGTCGTTATTTGTCGGCGCTGAACGAAAGCCGTTTTACCGGCATCAAGTTGCAGGCCGAACAACTGGCCATGGCCCGCACACCCGAAGAACTGTCGAAGAAGTTTCGCTACAACCAGCGCCGCGAACTGAGGCTGCTGGAAGAGGCGGGTGGCTTGATACGACCTGTGTCGGAGTTCTCCAGTGCCGAGCTGGCAGCGATTTACTGCGACCTGTTTCTGCGCCGCTGGGGTTTCCCGGCGACAGGTGCCGAGCGCATGGCCGAGGTTATCGAGCTGTTGCGCGAGTTGCTGATCGGCTCGGTGATTTTCCTCAATGATGCGCCGATTGCGATCCAGCTGGTGTACCGCGTCGAGACGCCACAGTGGATCAGTGTCGAGTACATCAATGGCGGCGTCGACCCTGAAACCCGCGAATTCAGCCCTGGCAGCGTGCTGAGTTTTCTCAACACCCAAAGCGCCTGGGAGCATGCCCGGGCGCTGGACAAGCCCTTGCGTTTTTCCTTCGGTCGCGCCGACCGGGAATACAAGGATCGCTGGTGCAACCCTGTGCCGGTCTACACCGTGTGAGTCAACCTATGAGCCGCAAGCAGCAATTGCTCAAGCGTCATCGCCGCAACAAGCGCATCGGTCTGCTGATCGCAGTGGGGCTGTTGGTTGTAAGTGGTGTAGTGGTGGCCTGGTGGCTGCCGCTGGTACTCGCGGCTCTGGGGTGGATTGCCCATGAGGCCTGGTTTGCCGACCACCTGTTCTATTCGCCCCAAGACGATTATCAATACAGTTTCCCGCCCTACACGCCGCAACCCAAGGTTCATCTGAGTGGCGATCGCCTGCGGCTGGACGATGGCGTCATGCTGGTTGATGACTCGACGCTGGTGTTGGCGTTGCGCATCAAAAGCACGTGGTTGGGGCGATTCATTGATCCGGTCGTCGAGATGTCCGGCGGTGATAACCCGGACCGACAAACCTTCGAGCGTGGCGTGAACGGCCTGCGTTACCTCAACCTCAGCGGTCAGGCACAGGTGTTGTCGCGCGGGGAGTTGCGCCTGCGTGGGCGTTTCTGCCGGCTGTTGGGCGAACCTGTGCTATGGGCATTCGAGCATCCGGATTACAGTCGTCAGCGGGTGATGGTCATTGCACCCCATGCCGATGACGCGGAACTGGCTGCCTTCGGGTTGTACAGCCGCGCGAGTGAAAGCTGGATCGTGACCCTGACCGCTGGCGAGATCGAAGCCGAGCACTATCGGCAGATGGGGCTTGAAGGTGTCGAGGCGTCGCGGTTGAAGGGGGCACTTCGCGCCTGGGACAGTATCAGTGTGCCGTTGTGGGGCGGTGTTCCTCAGGAGCGTTGCATCCAGCTGGGTTATTTCTGTCTGCAATTGCCTGCGATGCAGGGCGCGCCGGCCGAAGCCGCGGCGTCCCGCGAGGCCCAGCTTGGCGATACCCGGTACTTTCGCAAGTTCAATCCATTTACCTTGGGCAGTGATGTCGATGGAGTGCCGTCCTGGAACAATCTTTTGGCCGATTTGCGTGAGCTGATCGAGCGCATCCAGCCCCAGGTCATTGTTTTGCCACATCCGCACTTCGATCCGCATCCGGACCATCTATGCTCACAGCAGGCGGTGATGCAAGCGCTGCTCGGCACAGCCTGGCAGCCAGAAATCCTGTTGCATTACGCCAATCATTTGCACGACAACGATCGCTGGCCAATGGGCGATGCAGGCACGGGTGTCGCGCTGCCACCGCAGTTCGATGCTGTCGAGCCCTTGCGGCCATGGACACCTTCTTTGTCGACTGAAGTGCAGTGGCACAAGGCTATGTCTTTGGGCATGATGCACGACCTTCAGCCCCGGCTGCCCCTCAAACGCCTTCTTCGCCGGGCCATTCAACGTTGTCTCGCAGGCCGACGCTGGCCAGCTTTTGGTGAAAACGAATTTTTCCGTAAAACAGTGCGACGCCACGAGTTGTTCTGGGTCCAAGAGTTGACTGGCAAGAGAGAGCCCAATTGAAAGTTCTGTTTCTGGTGCAGAAAGAGCAACGAGCGATCCTCGATCGACTGTATGACGGTATTGCCGAGCAGTGCGACTGCGACAAGCGTGAGCTGACCAGTGCCGAGCAGGACGACTTGCGCGGTTATTTCCGCAAGCATGTCGATGTGACCCTCTATGACCGGATCGTGTTTTTCCTGCGCTTCAAAAAAGAAATCAGACAGGTGCGGTTCATACAGACGCTGCCCAATCTGGTTATTCTGGAGCACGATGCCTATCAGAATTACATCCCGTGCAAATACACCGGCAAATTCAGTGCGCATTACCGTAAATTGCCGTGGGCGCGGGTGATCAGCTCGGGTTTTATGGTCAGCCAGCGTTTGCGTGACGAGGGCTTTGACGCGCATTTCGTGCCCAAAGGCTACGACCAGGCACTGCTGCAAAACCGTCAGCGCGAACGGGATATCGAATTGGGTTTCGTCGGCAGTCTCAACAGCGTTGCTTATGCTGGACGCAAGGAGATGCTCGAGTCCGTTGCCGAAGTCGAAAACCTGTTGATCACGCGCACCAAATCGGGCGAGGAATACTGTGAAACGCTGAGCCGGATCCGTTACTTCGTCAGTGCCGATGTGGGTATGGGCGAGTACATGATCAAGAATTTCGAGGCCATGGCCTGTGGTTGTGTGCTGTTTGCCTACGATCAAGGGGAAGAAGAGAATCGCGCCTTGGGTTTCGTCGACATGCACAACGTTGTGCTCTATCGAACCCGCGACGAGCTTCGGGAAAAACTGGCCGTGCTGCGCGAATCTGCGCAACTGACCGAGGCCATTTCATTGGCCGGACAAGCGCTGGTAGAGCAGCGTTATACCTTCCGTGCGGTGGGGCATGCGATTGTCGAGGCGATGCGTGCACCATTGCGCGAGCGGACTCCACTGAGCTGGAAAGAAAAATTACGCGTGTCGCTAGGGCTGTGAGGCCGGGCGATTCAACAATCAAGGGTGCGGTGTAAACACATGCTGTTCAGCGAGACTAGCGACATTTCGGTCGTCATCACCAGTTGCGGTCGCTTCGATCTGTTGAAGCGAACCCTGGAGACCTTTGACCGGTTCAACACGGCTCCCATCCGTAAAGTGTTCATTACCGAAGACTCTGGCGACCGTGCCGTAGAGGCTTGTATTCCGGAACACTGGAGGGCGCATACCCAGTTTTTCATCAACAATCCGCGCCTGGGTCAGTTGAAGTCCATCGATGCTGCCTATGCTCAGGTGCAGACGTCGTGGATTTTCCACTGCGAGGATGACTGGGACTTCTATCGCGAAGGGTTTATCGAAGAGTCCCAGTGCCTGCTGGAGGAGGATCCACAGGCGCTTCAGGTGTGGCTACGCAGCTTCAATCACGACCTGATGGTCCACAGTCCTTATGTGTTCCTCAACGAACGCAAGGTCAGCCACGGCATTCCTTTTTATGTGCTGGGCTCGCAAAAGGCAGACTGGCAGGGCTTTTCCTTCAATCCGGGCCTGCGGCGTCGTGCGGACTACCTGGCCCATGCGCCGTATTCCGCGTTCTCTGGAGAAAAAGACCTGTCGCGCCTGTATGCCGCGCAGAACCGCTATGCGTTGATTCTGGAAAACGATGCGGTACTGCACACGGGCTTCGGTGAACACGTAGTGGTTCCGCAGGAGCGCGTGAATAAATTGCGACGTAAACGTCTCGATCGACTCAAACTGATCGCGGCCCTTGTTTTTGGTCTTGTAGCAGGTTGGGTGCTCCATGGGATCTAGCGGCGTGAAGCCAGGAAAGATCACCGTCACGTCGTATTTCGGAGCAGTGCTCTGCCTGTTCTTGCTGAGCTTTGTGGTGGGCTGGTCCTCGAAGTGGACCAACAATCTGTTCTACGGCCTGATGGTCGTGCCGGGCCTGGTGTTCCTGATCAAGGAGCGAGGCGCAGGCTTGTTCAGGCAACCGCTGGCGCTGGGCTGGCTGGCGTTCATCCTGTGGTTTCTGGTGCCGGCAGCCATTGCCGGGCAGATGCAGTTTTTCAAGCATGTGTTCTACGTGATGATGTTCGTCATGGTCGTGGGGGCCTTCAGCGATCCAAGGTTTTTCCGCAGTCCAGGGTTTGTGCGTGCGCAGTTCTGGATCCTGGCGTTGTATATCTTCTGTTGCGCCCTCTACAGTTGGTTCACCAATGAATATGCAATCGGCAGCCGGGTGGCGCTGCTGCCGGCACGCTTACAGAACGTCATCTACGCCAGTATCTGGCTGCTGTGCGCACTGGCGCTGGCATTGCCGTGCTGGTTCAGGGAGCGTCGCTGGATCGAAAGCGCACTGGCCATCGTCTTTTCGCTCTTTGCGGTGACCTTTGTGCTGCAAACGCGTACAGCGTTTGTCGGGGTCGCGTTTCTGCTGGGCATATGGTTGCTTTATGGGCTCTACCACCAGCCGCGACTGGTTGGCAGCATGGTGGCGATCAGTCTGGTGGTTGTCGGTGTGCTGCTCCTGATCGTGCACGACGAAGTCTGGTTCCAGTCGCTCTGGACCCGTGGCGATTCATATCGCATCGAACTCTTCCACATCATGGTGGGCGAGTGGCGGAACTGCGGCTGGATGCTGGGTTGCGGCGTTAATTTCCACACCGATCAATTGCTCGATGGCTGGATGCCGATCCAGCACCCGCACAACATCTTTGTGGCACTGGGGTTGTACAGCGGCGCGGTGGCTCTGGTGTTGTTTATCGGGCTGATGGCGGCCACGCTGTGGCAGGCCTGGCGTCTGCGTGATGCCTGGGGCATGTACCTGGCGTGTGCGCTGGTCATGCTGAACTTTGATGGCAGCTTGCTGATCGGCAACCCTGACGAGTTGTGGCCGCTGGTGCTGCTGCCTGGGGCAATGATCCTCGGGCGAGTGCTCAAGGCGCAGCGGATCGCGCTGGCATGAACCTGACCTTCGCCTCCTCCCCGGAGGCGAAGGTAGGTCATTTTTGCAGGGCGCTGTTCAGTTCTTCCGGGGAACAGATGCTCTGGGTCTGGCCATAGTGTTGCATGAAGACTTCTCCACGCCTGTCGAGCAACCATTGCCGATCCTGCGGGTAGCGCACCATGTGTTTGAAATTGCGCAGCCGCAGGGTCTTGCGTAGTGGACGGCGATATACCCGCAAATCGGCAATGTCGATCAGGCCCAACTGATGTTCGGGCGTGAGTACGATGTTGCCCAGATGCGCCGAGCGGAAATAGATCCCGCGTTCATGCAAGGTGGCCATGAAAACCCCAAGCTGACCCCGCAGCGGATCGGCATCGCCCTGGATATCCAGCAGCTGACGCAAGGTCTGCCCCGGCAGCGGATCGTAATGCACGGCATCACGGGCGATACTCGGGATGCGATAGACCTGGCGGATTGAGGGGCAGGGAATCTGCCGTTCACGCAACGCATCGCAATTGTCGGCGAACCTTTTGGCGTACGGATACCAGGCGGCTGAAGTCAGCAGGCGCTTGCGACGAAACAGTTTGAGGATCGAGCCATCCGTCAGCCGCAAGACCTTGTCCCCCGAACCATCCGCTTCAAGGACTTGTGCTCCCTCGCGCAGGGCAAGGTATCGGGTGTGATCAAGCGCTTGCATCAATACTCCGGGGTTCGACGCCATGAGGCATGGATAGCCGGCCATGTTACCGCAGCTCAGCGACTAAAATGGCCTGTGTTACACTCGCTGGCTCTTTTCTCATACAACGGGTTCTCATGACTAGCCCTGATTCGCCTGCGCCGTCGAGCTTGAAGATTTACCTGCGCCTGCTGTCGTATGTGCGTCCGTACTGGGGGATGTTTGCGCTCAGTATCGTTGGCTTTGTGATTTTTGCCTCGACGCAGCCGATGCTGGCCGGCATCCTCAAATACTTCGTCGATGGCCTGAGCAACCCTGAAGCGGTGCTCTTCCCCAATGTCCCCTATCTGAAAGACCTGCAGCTGCTGATGGCCGTGCCATTGCTGATCATTCTGATCGCTGCGTGGCAAGGCCTCGGTTCGTTTCTTGGCAACTACTATCTGGCGAAGGTCTCGTTGGGGCTGGTCCATGACTTGCGCGTCGAGCTGTTCAACAAGTTGCTGGTACTGCCCAACCGTTATTTCGATACCCATAACTCCGGGCACCTGATTTCGCGCATCACCTTCAACGTGACCATGGTCACCGGTGCCGCCACGGACGCCATTAAAGTGGTCATTCGTGAAGGCCTGACCGTGGTGTTCCTGTTCGCCTACCTGCTGTGGATGAACTGGAAGCTCACCCTGGTAATGCTGGCGATCCTGCCTCTTATTGCGGTCATGGTGAGCAGTACCAGCAAGAAATTCCGCAAGCAGAGCAAGAAGATCCAGGTGGCCATGGGCGATGTGACCCATGTGGCTTCCGAGACCATCCAGGGCTATCGCGTGGTGCGCAGCTTCGGCGGCGAGAGCTATGAAGAGCGCCGTTTCGCCGCCGCCAGCCAGGGCAATACCGACAAGCAATTGCGCATGACCAAGACCGGTGCGGTCTATACGCCCATGCTGCAGCTGGTGATCTATACCGCCATGGCGGTGTTGATGTTCCTGGTGCTGTTCCTGCGCGGTGATGCCACCGCCGGTGACCTGGTGGCCTACATTACTGCCGCGGGCTTGCTGCCCAAGCCGATCCGGCAGTTGTCGGAAGTCAGCTCGACCATCCAGAAAGGCGTTGCCGGTGCCGAAAGCATTTTCGAACAGCTGGACGTCGAACCTGAAGTCGATAACGGCACGGTCGAGCGTGATCGCGTCGAAGGACATCTGGAGGTGCGCAACCTTAGCTTCACTTATCCAGGGACCGAGCGTGAAGTGCTGAAGAACATCAGCTTCACGGCGGCGCCAGGGCAAATGATCGCGCTGGTCGGTCGCTCCGGTAGCGGCAAGTCGACCCTGGCCAGCCTGATTCCGCGTTTCTATCATCACGACATCGGCGAAATCCTGCTCGATGACGTCGAAATCGAAGACTATCGCCTGCGCAATCTGCGTCGACATGTGGCGCAGGTCACGCAGCATGTGACCCTGTTCAACGACACCATTGCCAACAACATCGCCTACGGTGACCTGGCTGGCGCTCCCCGCGCCGACATCGAAAAAGCCGCCACCGATGCCTACGCGATGGACTTTATCTCGCAAATGCCCGAAGGCCTGGATACCCAGGTCGGTGAAAATGGCGTGTTGCTGTCCGGCGGGCAGCGTCAACGCCTGGCGATTGCCCGTGCGCTGTTGAAGAATGCACCGCTGTTGATCCTCGATGAGGCAACGTCGGCACTTGATACCGAGTCCGAGCGTCACATTCAGGCTGCACTGGATCAGGTCATGAAAGGTCGCACCACACTGGTCATTGCCCACCGTTTGTCGACTATCGAAAAGGCCGACCTGATTCTGGTGATGGACCAGGGACAGATCGTCGAGCGCGGCACTCACACGCAGTTGCTGGCGCAGAATGGCTACTACTCGCGTCTGCACGCGATGGGCCTGGACACACCGGCCGAAGACATCGCCTGACCCCGACAACAGGGTGGGCCCGGCTCACCCTGTTGCACTGCCGACGTGCAAAGCGTCCGCAGACTTGTATCCAGATCCTTACGTTTCTTGACCAAACCTGAATAAATCCCGGCAGCGCGCTTGTTAAGGTTCCTGAACGAATTTTGACTTCAATCGTAAGGGTCATCCCTTTCGCGCGGGTGCTGCAATGTTGCAACGATATCTCTGGAAGCTGTTGCCCAAGACGCAACGGCATTTCTTGCTGGGCCGGCTGTCGGTCGTGGATCGTCAGGTGGTGAACAAGTCGATGTCGGCAAGTTCGCGTTACCCACGGCCCTTCGCGCAGCGTTCCTGCCTGTTCATCCACGTGCCCAAATGTGCTGGCAGCAGTATCTGTGCTGCGTTGTTCGATGGCTGGAGCCCCGGACACCTGCCGTTGTACTGGTACGAGCAGCAATTTCCCGAACAGTTTGCCAGCAGCTTCAAGTTTGCCTTTGTTCGCGATCCGCTGGAGAGGGCTTATTCGGCCTACGCTTTTCTGCGGGGCAATGCATTGAGCCAGCGTGACCAGGCTGCGCAAAAGCTGGTCAGCCACTACCGCGACTTCGACGATTTCGTTGCGCGCTGGCTGCACCCGGAAACGATCCGGCAGCAAGTGCATTTTGCCCCGCAGACCGACTTCCTCACCGATTCCCTTGGGCATCTGGCACTGGATTTCATTGGATATCAGGAAGACCTGGAGCGGGACTTCCGCCTGGTGTGCGAACAGTTGGGGCACGGGACGCCGTTACCTCATATCAATGGTTCGGATCATCGAAGCCCCGGTCCTGCCCGGGAATTCTGTTCGACGCGAACCCGTCGTCTGGTTCGTCGGGTATACCAGCGTGATTACGAGTTGCTCGGTTATGAATGAAGTGCTGCCGATACCGGATCCGGGGATCAGGCCCTATGCACTATCGCTGTCGAGCGCCGAACGTGCCGCGCTCAAGTCGCAACGTCCGCGGTGTCTTTGGCTGACAGGGTTGTCGGGGGCGGGCAAATCGACCCTGGCCAATGCCCTGGAGCTGCAACTCAATCAACGTGGACTGCACACCTTTGTGCTTGATGGCGACAACCTGCGAGCCGGTCTTTGCCGTGATCTGGGCATGGAGGCCGACTGTCGTCGGGAAAACATCCGGCGTATGGCCGAGGTGGCGCGACTGATGGTGGAAGCCGGCCTGATTGTAATTGTGGCGGCGATCTCGCCGTTCCGGGTCGAGCGTGAGGCGGCGCGGCGGCTGTTCGCCGAGGGCGATTTCATTGAAGTGTATGTGAGCACGCCGTTCGCGGTTTGCGCACAGCGCGACCCCAAAGGCTTGTACCTGGCGGCCCGGCAAGGACGGATCAAGGACTTCACGGGCGTCGATAGCCCATATGAAGCCCCGCGGCATGCGGAGTGCGAGATTGATACCCAGACGCTGGATATGCCGCAGGCGTGCCAGCGCATGACGGAGATTCTGCTCAAAAATTGACCGGAAAACTACGCTGTTTTATCCCGTTGCAGCCATCGCACAAGCGGGTGCCTGCCCTGTGTTAATATCGCGCCCCTGTTCATTTTGTATGTGGGTTGCTCCATGAAGTTGTCCATGCCGCGATTCGATCAAGCCCCTGTCTTGGTGGTCGGCGATGTCATGCTCGACCGTTACTGGCATGGTGGTACCTCACGGATTTCCCCTGAGGCGCCGGTACCGGTAGTCAAGGTCGATCACATCGAGGACCGCCCGGGCGGTGCCGCCAACGTTGCGTTGAACATTGCCGCCCTCGGCGCCCCAGCCTCGCTGGTTGGCGTGACCGGCGACGATGAAGCCGCCGACAGTCTGGCCAATAGCCTCAAGGGTGCCGGTGTGCGGGCGCTCTTTCAGCGCGTTGCGCACCAGCCGACCATCGTCAAGCTGCGGGTCATGAGTCGTCACCAGCAACTGCTGCGTATTGACTTTGAAGAGCCGTTCGCCACCGACGCGCTCGAACTGGCGGCGCAAGTCGACGAGTTGCTCGAAGGCATCAAGGTGCTGGTGCTGTCCGACTACGGCAAAGGCGCGCTGAAAAATCACCAGGTCTTGATCCAGGCCGCCCGTGCCCGAGGTATTCCGGTACTGGCCGATCCCAAGGGCAAGGATTTCTCGATCTACCGCGGTGCGAGCCTGATTACGCCGAACCTCAGCGAATTCGAAACCATCGTCGGTGGTTGTGCCGATGAGCACGAATTGGTGAGCAAGGGCGCGCAGTTGATGCACGACCTGGAGCTTGGGGCCTTGCTGGTGACCCGTGGCGAACACGGCATGACCCTGTTGCGCCCGGATCATCCGGCGCTGCACCTGCCGGCCCGCGCCCGTGAAGTGTTCGACGTGACCGGTGCCGGCGACACGGTGATTTCTACCCTGGCGGCGGCGATTGCCGCAGGCGAGGAGCTGCCTCACGCGGTCGGCCTGGCCAACCTGGCGGCGGGCATCGTGGTCGGCAAACTCGGTACGGCGGCCATCAGCGCGCCGGAGTTGCGTCGTGCCATTCAGCGTGAAGAAGGTTCGGA
The DNA here is from genome assembly GCF_054071155.1 of Pseudomonas sp. SDO5532_S415. NCBI lineage: Bacteria > Pseudomonadati > Pseudomonadota > Gammaproteobacteria > Pseudomonadales > Pseudomonadaceae > Pseudomonas > Pseudomonas sp. SDO5532_S415. Next base: position 77,795 of record NZ_JBSVWS010000005.1, read on the forward strand.
GCGCGGCGTGCTGGGTCTCGAACAACTGCTGCTGGCTGTCGACGATGCCCGTGCGCACAACGAGAAGATTGTCTTCACCAACGGCTGCTTCGACATCCTGCACGCCGGTCACGTGACATACCTTGAGCAGGCGCGGGCGCAAGGCGATCGTCTGATCGTCGCGGTCAATGACGATGCGTCGGTCAGCCGCCTGAAAGGGCCGGGTCGGCCGATCAACAGTGTCGACCGGCGCATGGCCGTGCTGGCCGGTCTGGGCGCGGTGGACTGGGTGATCAGCTTCCCGGAAGGCACCCCGGAAAACCTGCTGCGCGAGGTCAAGCCGGACGTGCTGGTCAAGGGCGGGGACTACGGGATCGATCAAGTCGTCGGCGCAGACATCGTGACCGCTTACGGCGGGACGGTGAAAGTGCTGGGTTTGGTGGAAAACAGCTCAACGACCGCGATCGTCGAGAAGATCCGCAAGTCCGAATAGTGTGTGGTCAATGTGGCGAGGGAGCTTGCTCCCGTTCGGCTGCGAAGCAGTCGTAGATCCATTGCATGCGGTGTGCCTGGCACATCGCGGTTGCAAGTTTCAGGGCCGCTTCGCAGCCCCACGGGAGCAAGCTCCCTCGCCACAACAGCGTCCTACCTGCTTATCGTGCCGCCTTGCGCGGCACAATCTTCTTCAGCAGCTGTTTCGCCTTTCCGCGTAACAGCGCCAGACCTGAATCCTTCCCCGGCGGGGTCAAACCCTGCTGCCTGACCCAATCCTTCCAGCGAATCCGCTCATCCTTGACCAGCCAGCCTTCTTGTCGGGCAAAGCTTTCGGCCAGGTACAAGCCGCGCGTACTTGCCGGGTGCAGTTGATCCTTTTTCAAGGTGTAGAGCTCGGCCAGAGGGTGGCCGTCCTGCAAGGGCATCAGGTATAGATCGGGGCGCTTGCGATCCAGTCGGGCCACCAATTGATCGCCCTCCAAACGTTCGTCGACATGGAACAGACTCAAGGATTTGGCTTCCTTGGGTACGTCCAGGCGCAGATCATAGATAAGTTGCAGTGACGCCGTCGGCAGGTGCACATAGGCCCGTGGTCGTTCGATCAGCGGCAGTTTGGCGCACCGCACCGGTCGTGCCGAGCCGGACAGTGATGTCAGGCGAAACGGCATGGCTTCGCGGTAATGCAGGGCTGAAGAGTAGGGCGCCGGTAGCCAGGTATCGTGGAAGCGCCCGCCGAGCCAGCCTTCCGGGGTTTCCAGCAGGCATTCCTCGGCAATCTCCTGGATCGCGGTGTGCAGCGGCAGATTCAGTTCATGTGCCGGTACATAACCGGAAATCAGCTTTAGCACCACGTCGCCACGGTCCTGCCGACGTTGCCTCACTAACACCCAGTAGTCGCGATTCTGCCAATGCAGCGTCAGGCGCACTGAAACCCCGAGGTTGGCCAGTTCGAGGGCAAACCGCTCGGTGTCCCCGACCGTTACGGGGCGGCGACGCTGGAGGATCTGGGAGAAATTGAGCGGTCTCCCGACGCTCTGATAACTCAGGCCTTCGGGAGTCGCTTCGACGAATAACGGCAGGGTCTTGAAGTTGCTCGGGTTCTTTCTTATGAGCGTACGCGGCATGTCGGCTCCTGCTTAAGGCCGCGTGGGGCGGCATCAGTTGCTACGTAGGACCTGGGCAACGGTCGCGACGTTGTGGGCGAGGTGCAGCGGATTGATGGTCCCGACAATAGCACTGGCAACACCCGGATGTTCGAACAACAGCTCGAAACTCGCGCGCACCGGATCCACCCCCGGGCTCAGGCACACGTGACCGCTGGCGAGGGCTTTTTTCACCAGAATGGCCTTGCCGTGAGCAGCAGCATAGTCAATGACGGGCTTTTCGGTCTGTTCGTTCAGATTGTAGGTGACCATCGCGCAATCACCTTGCTCCAGAGCCTTCAAACCGCCTTCGACGGTTTTACCGGAAAAACCGAAGCCGCGGATCTTGCCTTCGGCCTTGAGCGCGGCGAGGGTGGCATAGACTTCGCAATCGTCGAGGATCGCCAGATCGTTGCCATCGGAGTGCACCAGCACCAGATCGATGAAATCTGTCTCCAGGCGTTGCAGGCTACGCTCCACTGAAAATCGGGTATGCGCGGCCGTGAAATCGTGGCGAGACTGACCGTCGGCGAATTCTTCGCCGACCTTGCTGACAATCACCCAATCCTGGCGCTGTCCCCGCAGCAGCGGGCCGAGGCGTTCTTCGCTGCGACCATAGGCCGGAGCGGTGTCGATCAGGTTAATGCCCAGGTCGCGCGTGAGTTTGAGCAGCATCCGCGCTTCGTCATCGTCAGGAATCTGGAATCCATTGGGGTACTTCACCCCTTGATCACGGCCGAGTTTGACCGTGCCCAGGCCCAAGGGTGATACCAGCAGGCCGGTGCTGCCAAGGGGGCGATGCAGGTCGTGCAGGGTCGGTTGGCTCATGGCAGCAGTTGCTCCCAGGCAGGCACACCCATCGGCGGCTTTGGCAGGGGCGGCAATTCGGATGTCGGGCCGGGTCGAATGCCATCACGCTCAAGGCTTGCGATCACCCGATCGGCAAAGTCCGGCGCCAGTGCCAGTTTGGTCGGCCAGCCCACCAGCAGTCGACCTTCCTCGGCCAGAAACGCATTGTCAGGGCGGGTCAGCCCCGTTTGCAGGGGCTCGGCACGATCCACGCGCAAGGTAGCCCATTGCACGGTGCTCAAGTCGATCCAGGGCAGCAACTGGCCGAGTTCTTTCTGGGCGGTGGCGATTTGTTCGGCGGGCTCACGGGCCACGCCGTCGGTTTCGGCGATATCGCCCCCCAGATACCAGACCCACTGGCCGTCGGCGGCCGGGTGGGTGGTCACGGTAATGCGTGGTTTGGTGCCGCCGCCCAGGCAGTGGGCGTACAGTGGTTTGAGGCTCGGGCCCTTGGCGATGATCATGTGCAAAGGCCTGCGTTGCATGGCCGGCTGACTCAGGCCCAAGGCCTCAAGCAGTGCCGCCGTCCCGGCGCCGGCGCTCAAGACGATGCGTTGCGCGCGGATCTCACGCTCGTCCACTTTAAGGCCGACGAGCACGCCGCCCTCCAGCAGCGGTTCGATTTTCTGACCGGCGAGCAAGCCATCACCCGCCAGGTCGGCCAGGCGCTGGACCAGGCTTGGCACGTCGATCACCAGTTCGGCCAGGCGATAAACCTTGCCCTTGAAACGCTTGTCCTGCAGGGCCGGTGGCAGTTGGTCGCCCTTGACCTGATCGACGCGACCGCGCACGGCTTTGCTGGCGAAGAAACTGGTGAGGTTGCCGGCGATCGTGCCGGGGGACCAAAGGTAATGGGCTTCGGACAACAGGCGCACGCCGGACAGGTCCAGCTCGCCGTCCCCGGCCAGTGCCTCACGCCAGCGACGCGGCATATCGGCGATGGCTTCAGAGGCACCGGTCAGGGCGCCATGCAGGGCGTATTTGGCGCCGCCATGGATGATGCCCTGGGACTTCATGCTCTGCCCGCCGCCGAGGCTGGCGCTTTCCACCAGTACGGTCGAAAAACCCTGGCGGCGCAGGCGCGCATTCAGCCAGAGGCCGGCGACACCAGCGCCGACAATCAGAACGTCGGTGGAAATAACGGATGGCATGCAGCGACCTCAGTGTTCAAGACGAGGGCGCAGTATACAGACTCGAAGATTGGAGGGCTGCTGCACCTGTGGGAGCGAGCCTGCTCGCGAAGGGGCGTGTCAGTTGATATTTATACTGCTGACACACCGCTTTCGCGAGCAGGCTCGCTCCCACAAGGGAGGGTGGCTCGGGTTTTAATGCCCGGCTGTTTTGGAGAAGAGCTGGATGACCACGACGCCCAATACGATGAGCGCCATCCCCATCATCGCCGGCACATCCAGCTTCTGCCCGTAGATAAACAGCGCCGCGACGCTGACCATCACGATGCCCATGCCGGCCCACACCGCATAAGCCACGCCCACCGGCACACTGCGCACCACCAGGGTCAGCATCCAGAAGGCAATGCCGTAACCGACGATGACCAACAGCAGTGGCAGCGGGGTGCTGAAGCCCTTGACCGCTTTCATTGAAACAGTGGCAATCACTTCGGCGCAGATGGCTATGGCCAGGTAGTAGTAAGCGGTCATGGGTCAATCCTCGTGTGAAGTGCTGCTTTCTAAGGTCGGCATTTTAGAGGCTCTTCAGATGCGGTAAAGTCATTACCTATCTGCTATTAAGATGGGCTGATCCATGAACATGCAATGGAATCTGGAGCAGTTGCGCCTGTTTGTCAGCGTGGCCGAGCAACGGTCGTTTTCCGCCGTGGCACGGGAGCAGCGCAAGGCGCAATCGGCGGTCAGCAGTGCGATCGCGTTGCTGGAGGAAGACCTGGGCGTGAGCCTGTTCGACCGCAGCAGCGGCCGTCAGCCGAAACTCACCGAGGCCGGCAATGCCTTGCTGGACGAGGCGCGGGAAGTGCTGCGCCAGTGCGAGCGCCTCAATGGCCGGGCATTGGCGATGATGCGCGGGCAGGAGGCCCGCCTGCGTCTGGCCCAGGATGAGGCGATGCCTTATCAACCGATCATCGAAAGCTTCGAGGCGCTGGCCGAGCGCTTTCCCAGTCTTGAAGTGCAATTGACCAGCGCCGCCCAGGGCGAGGTCGCACGCAAGCTGGTGGAGCGCCGCGCCGATCTGGGCTTGCTGTTTTTTCATGATCAGATTCCCGAAGCACTGGAGCGGCGCGTGCTCGGCAGTGTGGAAATGGTCACCGTCTGTGGTGTTGATCATCCGTTGGCCAGGCAGGCACAAGTCGATTGCCAGCAACTGGCACAACATCGTCAATTGCTGATGTCGACCCAGTCCAGCGTTTACCCCGGCAGCGAACCGGCCAGCCCGCAAGTCTGGCGTGCGGACAGTTTCTACGTGATGGCTGAATGGCTGGTGCGCGGCCTCGGTTGGGCCTGGCTGCCGCGCCATGTGGTGCAGTACCCGACCTATCACGGGCAGATGGTCGAACTGAGCAGCGAATGGACCCCGCCAGCCTTGGTGGTGGAACTGGTCTGGCGTCGCGATGAACCACTTGGCCCGGCGGCGCGCTGGCTGGCGGAACGATTTGCCGTGCACTTGCAGGCGATCGGCGAAAAAACCGATAAACTCCGCCGCCATGAATAGAACTCTCTACACCGCGTTGTTTTACCTGGGGCTGCCATTGGTGGCGATTCGGCTGTGGCTGCGGGCGCGCAAGGCGCCGGCCTATGCCAAACGCATTGGCGAGCGTTTTTCCTACGGGATACCGACGATGAAACCGGGCGGTCTCTGGGTGCACGCAGTGTCCGTGGGCGAAAGCATTGCCGCCGCGCCGATGATTCGCGCCTTGCTGCAACGTTATCCACAGCTGCCGATCACCGTGACCTGCATGACGCCTACCGGCTCCGAGCGTATCCAGGCGTTGTTCGCTAATGAACCGCGCATCCAGCACTGCTACCTGCCTTATGACTTGCCGTGCGCGGCGAAACGCTTCCTCGATCAGGTGCGGCCGAAACTGGCGGTGATTATGGAAACCGAGCTCTGGCCCAACCACATCCATCAATGTGCCCAGCGTGGAATTCCCGTGGCCCTGGCCAATGCCCGATTGTCCGAGCGCTCGGCCAAAGGCTACGGTCGCTTCAGTAAGCTGACCGGGCCGATGCTCGCCGAGATGAGTTTGTTCGCGGTGCAGACAGAAGCAGAGGCCCAACGTTTTCGTGCGTTGGGCGCGCGGGCTGAAACCGTCGAAGTCACCGGTTCGATCAAGTTCGATCTGACCATCGACCCGAAGCTGTTGCAGCGTGCCGCCGAGTTGCGCGGGCAATGGCAGGCGCAGGAGCGCCCGGTATGGATCGCCGCCAGTACGCACGACGGCGAAGACGAAGTGGTGTTGGCCGCCCATCGCCAGTTGCTGGCGAGCCATCCCGATACCTTGCTGATTCTGGTGCCGCGTCATCCAGAACGCTTCAATCCGGTGTTCGAATTGTGCCGTCAACAGGGGTTTGCCACGGTCCGGCGCTCCAGTGGCGAGCCAGTCACCGCCAACACTTCGGTGCTGCTGGGCGACACCATGGGCGAACTGCTATTTCTCTATGCCTTGGCCGACAGCGCGTTCGTCGGCGGCAGCCTGGTGCCCAACGGTGGGCATAACCTGCTGGAACCGGCGGCACTGGCCAAACCGGTGCTCAGTGGTCCGCATCTGTTCAACTTCCTCGAAATCGCCGCGCAGTTGCGCAGCGCCGGGGCGTTGCAGGAAGTGGAAGATGCCGACGGATTGGCCCTGGCGGTGCAGCGTCTGTTCGAGCTGCCACGGGATGCGCAGCGTATGGCGGAGGCGGGCTTGAGGGTGATGCGCACCAATCAGGGCGCGTTGCAGCGGTTGCTGGATGGGTTAGGGCGGTTGATCGACTGACTGTGGCGCGGGAGCAAGCTCCCTCACCACAGTGTTTGCTTTTAAGGCCGGGCTTTGAGTTGTTCGGCTGCTGCCTTGGCCAGATCCGGTGGCAGGAAGTCCTTGTCCGGGTTGTAGTCAGGCTTGAGCCAGCGCGCCAGATCCTGCAAGTCCCCCGGGTTCAACGTGCCGGCCTGTTGTTTCAAGCGCAAGTTGTCGAGGATGTAGTCGTAGCGGGTGTTGTTGTAGTCACGCACGGAGTTGTACAGCGAACGCTGCGCATCCAGCACGTCGACGATGTTTCGTGTTCCCACCTGATAACCGATTTCGGTCGCTTCCACCGCACTCTGGTTGGAGATGATCGACTGTTTGCGCGCCTGCACCTGCTCGACATCGGTGTTCACCGCACGATGCAGGTCGCGGGTGTTCTCCACGATTTGCCGGCGCAGGGATTCGCGTTGCTGCTCGGTCTGGTCCAGCTGGGCGTACGACTGCCGTACCTGGGAATTGATCAGGCCGCCGCTGTAGATCGGAATGTTCAGTTGCAGTCCGATCGACGATTGTTCGACGTCACCCTTGTACGGCACGCCGAAGGCGCTAGGGTTGCTGAAACCCAGCGCATCGTTGTCGCCCTTCTCGTACCTGGCCACGGCATCGACGGTCGGCGCATGACCGGCCTTGCGCTGTTTGAGGGTTTGTTCGGCGGCGCTGACCGCGTAGTTGCTGGCCAGCAAATTAAGGTTCTGTCTGGCCGCTGTTTCAACCCAGGCCTTGGCGTCATTCGGTGCCGGCGGCAGGATCGGCAGATTGTGGCTGATGCCCTGGATCGAGTTGTACCGTCGATTGGTCAGGGTGACCAGGGCTTCGAAGGCATCATCCACCTGGCGCTGCGCGACGATGCGGTTGGCCCGGGCGGTGTCATAGCTGGCTTGTGAGTTCAGTACGTCGGTCTTGTCCGAGAGACCGACATCGAAGCGCTCGTTGGATTGATCGAGCTGGCGCTTGAATGCCGCTTCTTCGGCCTTGGTCGAAGCCAGGTTGTCCTGGCTGCGCAGCACGTTGAAGTAGCTGTCGGCAGTTTGCAGGATCAGGTTTTGCTCGGTCGCCGAGAGTTGCAGGGCGGCCTGTTCGTTCACATCCTTGGCCGCCTGGAACTGGAACCAGCGGTCGGCACGGAACAGCGGCTGCGCCAGGGTGGCCTGGTAGGAATGAGCATTGCGGTTGGCGGTGGCCGAAGGCTGATCGATCGAGGTGCGAACGCTGGAAACATCGGCGCCACCCGAGAGATTGGGCAGCAGCCCGGCACGGGCCTGAGGCACAACTTCTTTTTGCGCGCCATATTGGGCAATGGCGGCGGCGAGGTCGGCGTTGTTGTCGACCGCTTCCTGATAGACGCTGACCAGGTCGGTTTTGGTCGATAAGGGCGCTTCTGCTGCCCAGGCCATTCCATTGGACGCACAAGACACGGCAACGGCCAGTGAGAGTTTGCGCAGCATGAGGCGATCCCTGAAAATTACACTGATAATTTGAGCGCCAAGGCTACGGCGCGGCACCTGCAGCGTCAATGCGCAGCTGGGCCGTTGCGAGTGTAGTAGCGCACTCGCCTCGCAACAATCCTGTAATTGCGCCATTCATCATGGTGTTTGCAGCGGTGTTGGCGTTCTTGATCAGTTGTGTCTAGACTGGCCACGTTCTTGTCGGGGTGCCTTGCTATGAGGCTGAGATCGAATAATTTCGGATCCCGTTGAACCTGATCAGGTTAGCGCCTGCGTAGGGAACAAGATTTCTCGTCACCCGGCGAGTCCTCTTGTGCTTCGTCCGGGATGTTGTTCGACAATCGAACACCCCTCGAGCACTGAGCACAGCACAGCTGGTTACCCAGCTCACGTGCGTCCATTCGTTACAGGTTCGCTCCGACAAAATTCCACTGCCTGGATGCTGTCTGGAGAGCCCGTGATGACCATAAAAGCAAAAATCGCCACCAACCTGAGTGACTCGGCCAAGGTCGATCAGCAGTCGGTTCAGCCGTTTACCCGCTCGCAAAAAATCTATGTTCAGGGCACCCGTCCCGACATCCGCGTGCCGATGCGTGAAATCAGCCTCGACGTGACGCCGACCGACTTCGGCGGTGAAGTCAACGCACCGGTGGTGGTGTACGACACCTCTGGCCCGTACACCGACCCCAACGTGATTATCGACGTGCGCAAAGGCCTGGCCGACGTGCGCTCGCCGTGGATCGAAGCCCGTGGCGACACCGAACGCCTGAGCGGCCTGAGCTCGAACTTCGGCCAGGAGCGCCTCGCCGATCCGGAGCTGACCAAGCTGCGTTTCGCTCACGTCAACAACCCGCGCCGCGCCAAGCCCGGGGCCAACGTCAGCCAGATGCATTACGCGCGCAAAGGCATCATTACCGCCGAGATGGAATACGTCGCCATCCGCGAAAACATGAAGCTGGAAGTGGCCCGCGCCGCCGGCCTGCTGGATCAGCAACACGCCGGTCACAGTTTCGGCGCCAGCGTGCCGAAAATCATTACACCCGAATTCGTCCGTGACGAGATCGCCCGCGGTCGCGCGATCATTCCGGCCAACATCAACCACACCGAACTGGAACCGATGATCATCGGCCGTAACTTCCTGGTGAAGATCAACGGCAACATCGGCAACAGCGCCCTGGGCTCGTCCATCGAAGAAGAAGTGGCGAAACTGACCTGGGGTATCCGTTGGGGTTCGGACACGGTCATGGACCTGTCTACCGGCAAGCATATTCACGAAACCCGCGAGTGGATCATCCGCAACTCGCCGGTGCCGATCGGCACCGTACCGATCTACCAGGCCCTGGAAAAAGTCGGCGGCGTGGCCGAAGACCTGACCTGGGAGCTGTTCCGCGACACGCTGATCGAGCAGGCCGAGCAGGGCGTCGACTACTTCACCATCCACGCCGGCGTGTTGCTGCGCTACGTGCCGATGACTGCCAAGCGCGTAACCGGCATCGTTTCCCGTGGCGGTTCGATCATGGCCAAGTGGTGCCTGGCGCACCACAAAGAGAACTTCCTCTACACCCATTTCGAAGACATCTGCGAAATCATGAAGGCCTACGACGTCAGCTTCTCGCTGGGCGATGGCCTGCGTCCGGGCTCGATTGCCGACGCCAACGACGAAGCGCAGTTCGGCGAACTGGAAACCCTCGGTGAACTGACCAAGATCGCCTGGAAGCACGACGTGCAATGCATGATCGAAGGCCCGGGCCACGTGCCGATGCAGTTGATCAAAGAGAACATGGACAAGCAGCTCGAGTGCTGCGACGAGGCGCCGTTCTACACCCTAGGCCCGCTGACCACCGACATTGCGCCGGGCTACGACCACATCACCTCCGGCATCGGCGCGGCGATGATCGGCTGGTTCGGTTGCGCCATGCTCTGCTACGTAACGCCCAAGGAGCACCTGGGTCTGCCGAACAAGGATGACGTGAAGACCGGGATCATCACCTACAAGATCGCCGCGCATGCCGCCGATCTGGCGAAGGGCCATCCGGGCGCGCAGATCCGCGACAATGCCCTGAGCAAGGCGCGTTTCGAATTCCGTTGGGAAGACCAGTTCAACCTGGGCCTTGATCCGGACACCGCTCGTTCGTATCACGATGAAACCCTGCCGAAGGATTCGGCCAAGGTCGCGCACTTCTGCTCCATGTGCGGGCCGAAATTCTGCTCGATGAAAATCACCCAGGAAGTCCGTGAATACGCGGCCAACCAACGGATCGAAGCGGTCGACGTGGACGTCGCCCAGGGCATGGCCGAACAGGCCGAGCGCTTCAAGCAGGAAGGCAGTCAGCTTTACAAAAAGGTTTAAGCGGCAAGCGGCAAGCTGCAAGTTAGAAGCACGCGTAACGCCTGCTTTTTCTTGCAGCTTGAAGCTTGCGGCTTGTGGCTATCATCTCTATGAGTCAACCCCCTTGAGCATTCAACCCAGCACTTATTCCCCCGATATCGCGGTGCCGATCGACAAGCGAGTCTTCGGTGGGCGCGATCTGTTTTCCCTGTGGTTCTCCCTCGGCATCGGCCTGATGGTCCTGCAGACTGGCGCCTTGCTTGCGCCTGGCCTGGGGCTGTCGGGCTCGTTGCTGGCGATTTTCCTCGGCACGCTGGTCGGCGTTCTGCTGCTGGCCTCGGTCGGCGTGATCGGCAGTGACACCGGCCTGTCGTCGATGGCTGCGCTCAAGCTCAGCCTGGGTGCCAAGGGCGCGAGCCTGCCGGCGGTGCTGAACCTGCTGCAGCTGATCGGCTGGGGCTCATTCGAAATCATCGTCATGCGCGATGCCGCCAGCCTGCTGGGCGCACGTGCCTTCAGCGAAGGCAGCCTGATGTCCAGCCCGGTGCTGTGGACGCTGTTCTTCGGTGCATTGGCGACCTTGCTGGCCGTCAGCGGTCCGTTGACCTTCGTGCGGCAGATCCTGCGCAAGTGGGGCATCTGGCTGCTGTTGGCCGCGTGCATCTGGCTGACCTGGAATCTGTTCGCCAAGGCAGACCTGGCGGCGTTGTGGGCGCAGGCCGGTGACGGTTCGATGCCGTTCGCCGTGGGCTTTGACATCGCCATTGCCATGCCGCTGTCGTGGCTGCCGCTGATTGCCGACTACTCGCGTTTCGGCAAACGGGCGAAAAACGTCTTCGGTGGCACCGCCATCGGTTTCTTTATCGGTAATTTCTGGCTGATGAGCCTGGGCGTGGCCTACACCCTGGCGTTTGCGCCGAGCGGTGAAGTCAATGCCTTGCTGTTGGCGTTGGCCGGTGCCGGCCTGGGAATTCCGCTGCTGCTGATTCTGCTGGATGAATCGGAAAACGCCTTTGCCGATATTCACTCGGCTGCGGTGTCCAGCGGGATTCTGTTGCGCTTGAAGGTCGAACACCTGGCGCTGGCTATCGGTGTGGTCTGCACCTTGATCGCCTTGCTGGCGCCTTTGGCCCAGTACCAGAACTTCCTGTTGTTGATCGGTTCGGTGTTCGCGCCGCTGTTCGGCGTCGTGCTGGTGGATCACTTCATCCTGCGCAAACGCAGTGGCCAAGTGGCGTCAGCCGCGTTGCGCTGGCCGGCACTGCTCGCCTGGCTGGGCGGGATCAGTACCTATCATCTGCTGGCCAATCTGTATCCGGATGTCGGTGCAACCCTGCCGGCGCTGATCCTGGCAGGGCTGCTGCAGCTTGTGCTGGGTCGTGCCTTCAGTTACGGCCGGGAAACAGCTCGGGCTTGATGATGCCGTTCAGGCGAGGGTAGGGGATCTTCAGCTCGACATGGCCCAGCGCGTAAGGCGCGATGCTGCTGGTTTCGTACTTGAGGATCACCCCGCCATAGGTCAGCGCCACGTTCTGGGTTTTCTGGAATGGCCAGCTCTTCACGAACTCCGGTTCCTGATCGAGCTTGGTGCTGATCAGCCAGCTGTTGTGCGCCACCTGCGCCGCTTTCCAGAAGGCATCTTCCTGCCCCGGCACCAGCATGTCCGACAGCGTCAGCACTTTATGCTGCTGGCGTGAATAGTTGATGAAACCTCGACCCGGCGTGCCATGGGCGCCGCCGGTGTCCAGGTAGCTGGACAATTCGATGATCACCAAGCCGTCATGCTGCTCGCGTACTTTCGCTTGCAGATAACTGCTGTTGCGCGGTCCGGCGGTGCGCAAAAACTGATCGCGATACGCCGCCAGCGTCGGCGCAACCGGGGCGTCGGGCGAGGTGCGGGTCATTTGCAGCAGGCGTTTCTCGATGATGCCGTCCAGTTGTGGCTCATCAGGGAATCGCAGCGTGTCGATATTCACCAGTGGGCAGTCCTGGTCCTTGCAACCCGGTTTCAGCTGTTCGCTGGCATCGCGGGTGGTTTCCAGCGGCACTCGATAGTTGGGCTGGAACAGGCTCTGGCAGGCACCCAGGGTGAGGGCGATAGCGGCCATGGAGGCGATTTTAAAAAGCGACATGGGTGTCCTTCATAAAACAGGGAAAGGCAAAAAGTTACCCGCTTCGACTCTCAACGGAGCAGTCAGTTCGCCACTAAGCTAATTAGAGTGGGTTTCGCCCTCACCGTCTATCCCGCTGACGGGAAAGGGGCTGCATCAAACGTCGCGGGCGCGTTAGGATGGCGCGAAGTCGAGGCAGGAGCCTCGTGTGGGATGTGAAACAAGAGGATTGTCATGACTGATTTTGCCAACGCCATTCCGACCGCCGTCGATATCGTTCGGCGCGAAAAGTGCTTCGAGGGCTTCTACAAGCTCGATCGCGTGCACTTGCGTCACGAATTGTTCGCCGGCGGCATGAGTCGTGAAATCCATCGTGAATTGTTTGTCCGTCACGATGCCGTGTGCATGCTGCCTTACGATCCACAGCGCGACGAAGTGGTGCTGATCGAGCAGTTTCGCGTCGGCGCCATGGGCAAGACCGCCAACCCATGGCTGATCGAACTGGTCGCCGGTCTGATCGACAAGGATGAACAACCGGAAGAAGTTGCTCACCGCGAAGCGCAGGAGGAAGCTGGGCTTGTGATCGGGGCGCTGTGGCCGATGACCAAGTATTTTCCATCGCCGGGCGGCAGCAACGAGTTCGTGCATTTGTACCTGGGGCGCTGCGACAGTAACGGGGTCGGCGGGCTGCATGGGCTGGAGGAAGAAGCAGAAGATATCCGCGTAACGGTGTGGGCCTTTGAAGATGCCCTGCAAGCCGTACGCGACGGACGTATTGCCAACGCGGCCAGCATCATTGCCTTGCAGTGGCTGGCTTTGAATCGCGTTGAAGTGAGGGGGTTATGGTCGTAAACAAGCTGCGCGATCGCTATCGGGTGGATCTGGTGGGGCTGCAAGCATCCTGCGAGGCGAACTACGCGCGCCTGATGCGATTGCTGCCGGACATGCGCAGCGAGCCGGCGGCGCGGCGCATTGCCGTGACCCATGGCGACCAGATGCTCGGCGTGCTGGCGCTGGAAGTGCTGCAAGTTTGCCCGTACACCACTACCCTGCAAGTTCGCCAGGAACACAGTTTGCCATGGCTGCCTGTGCCACAGCTGGAAGTTCAGGTCTACCACGACGCCTGCATGGCCGAAGTGGTCAGCGCCGAGCACGCGCGACGCTTTCGCGGCATCTATCCTTACCCGAACGCCTCGATGCACCAGCCCGACGAGAAGGCCCAGTTGAACATGTTTCTGGGCGAGTGGCTGAGCCATTGCCTGGCGTTGGGGCATGAGTACGAAGTCGTCCGTTAACGTTCTTGTGAACTGCGTCAGGTTCACGGATTCCCCTTTTCGATCTTCCCCCAGCATAATTGCGCCATTCCTTCATTCCCGTGATCATGCCCTGGGAGAACGCCTTGCCGAGCGTATCCACATTGACCACCGCCGATCCGGCGTTGCTGGTGCAACTTTCCGACAGCCATCTGTTTGCCGAGGCGGACGGTACGTTGCTGGGCATGAACACCCGCGATAGCCTGCAAAAGGTCATCGAGCTGGTGCGCGCGCAGCAACCCCGCATCGATCTGATCCTGGCTACCGGGGATCTGTCCCAGGACGGCAGGCTGGAGTCCTATCAGCAGTTTCGCGACTTGACCCGACAGCTCGATGCACCGTCGCGCTGGATTCCCGGTAATCACGACGAGCCGCGGATCATGGCTGAGGCCGCAGTGCAAAGCGCTTTGCTGGAACCGGTAGTGGATATCGGAAATTGGCGGGTCACGCTGCTCGATTCGGCGGTGCCGGGCTCGGTGCCGGGCTATTTGCAGGACGAACAATTGCAGTTGCTGGCCCGCTCGTTGAGTGAAGCGCCGCAGCGACATCATCTGGTGTGTTTCCATCACCATCCGGTTTCGATCGGTTGTGCCTGGATGGAGCCGATAGGGCTGCGCAATCCCGAAGCGTTGTTTGCGGTGCTGGATCGTTTTCCACAGGTGCGCGCGGTGTTGTGGGGGCATGTGCATCAGGAAATCGATCAATTGCGTAACGACGTGCGTCTGATCGCTTCGCCGTCGACCTGCATCCAGTTCGAACCGGGCAGCGAGGATTTCAAGGTCGGCGAGCAGGCGCCGGGGTATCGCTGGCTGCGGTTGTTGCCGGACGGGCGGCTGGAAACCGGGGTGGAGCGGGTCGTCGGGTTCGATTTCACGGTGGATTATGGTTCTAACGGCTACTGAAAGACCGAGTCGCGGCCTTCGCGAGCAGGCTCGCTCCCACAGGGATTTGTGAACGACGTAGAACCTGTGTGGGAGCGAGCCTGCTCGCGAATGGTGCGGCTCGAATTGCGCATGTATCCCCGATTCCCCCGGCACCCTGTAAACTCCCTCCTTCTTTACCCGACGCACAGGGAGTCCAAATGTCCGGCTCGATCCTATATATCCACGGTTTCAACAGCGCGCCTGCCTCAAAAAAGGCCACTCAGTTGAGCGAAGTGATGGAGCGACTGGGCTTGAGCGATCATCTGCGCGTACCCGCCCTGCATCACCATCCCCGCAAGGCCATCGGCCAACTGGAGCAGGCGATTGCCGAGCTCGGTCGGCCATTGCTGGTCGGCAGCTCGCTCGGCGGCTACTATGCGACTCACCTGGCCGAGCGCCATGGCCTGAAAGCCTTGTTGATCAACCCTGCCGTCAGTCCGCACCGGATGTTCGACGGATTTCTGGGAACCCAGAAAAACCTGTATACCGATGAGGCCTGGGAACTGACCCACGACCATGTGACGGCCCTGGCCGAGCTGGAAGTGCCGGCGCCGCAGGATCCGCATCGCTATCAGGTGTGGTTGCAGACCGGGGACGAAACGCTGGACTATCGCCTCGCCCAGCAGTATTACCGGGCCTGCGCCTTGCGTATCCAGGCCGGCGGCGACCATGGTTTCCAGGGATTTGCCGCACAGCTGCCGGCGATGCTGAGTTTTGCCGGCATTGGCGCAGATGTGTATCAGGCGATTGATTTCACCGCACTCTGATTTCACGGCGACAGTGCCCTTTTTGTACTGAACCTTTTTTACTGAACAGCTTTTCACTGAAGGACGACGAGACCCCATGGCCACTCCCAGCGCTAGCTCTTATAACGCCGACGCCATCGAAGTCCTCTCGGGCCTCGACCCGGTGCGTAAACGCCCCGGCATGTACACCGACACCAGCCGGCCGAACCACCTCGCCCAGGAAGTCATCGACAACAGTGTCGACGAAGCCCTGGCCGGACATGCCAAATCGGTACAGGTCATCCTGCACGCCGATCACTCGCTGGAAGTCAGCGATGACGGCCGTGGCATGCCAGTGGATATTCACCCGGAAGAAGGCGTGTCGGGCGTCGAACTGATCCTCACCAAACTTCACGCGGGCGGCAAGTTTTCCAACAAGAACTACCAGTTCTCCGGCGGTCTGCACGGGGTGGGTATCTCGGTGGTCAACGCCTTGTCGACCGAAGTCCGGGTGCGCGTAAAGCGTGACGGCAACGAGTACCAGATGACCTTCGCCGATGGCTTCAAGGCCAGCGAACTGGAAATCGTCGGCACCGTCGGCAAGCGCAACACCGGCACCAGCGTGTTCTTCGCCCCGGATCCGAAATACTTCGACTCACCGAAGTTTTCCATCAGCCGCCTCAAGCACGTGCTCAAGGCCAAGGCTGTGTTGTGCCCTGGCCTGTTGGTCAGCTTCGAAGACAAAGGCACCGGCGAGAAGGTCGAGTGGCATTACGAAGACGGCCTGCGCTCCTACCTGGTGGACGCAGTCAGCGAGTTCGAACGCCTGCCGGACGAACCGTTCTGCGGCAGCCTGGCCGGTAACAAGGAAGCGGTGGACTGGGCCTTGCTGTGGCTGCCGGAAGGTGGCGACGCGGTGCAGGAAAGCTACGTCAACCTGATCCCGACCGCCCAGGGCGGCACCCATGTCAACGGTCTGCGTCAGGGTCTGCTCGACGCCATGCGCGAGTTCTGCGAATTCCGCAGCTTGTTGCCGCGCGGTGTGAAGCTGGCGCCGGAAGACGTCTGGGAGCGCGTCGCTTTCGTGCTGTCGATGAAGATGCAGGAACCGCAATTCTCCGGCCAGACCAAGGAACGTCTATCGTCCCGCGAGGCGGCGGCGTTCGTTTCCGGTGTGGTCAAGGACGCCTTCAGCCTGTGGCTCAACGCCCACCCGGAAACCGGCCTGCTGCTGGCCGAACTGGCGATCAACAACGCCGGTCGTCGTCTGAAGGCCAGCAAGAAAGTCGAGCGCAAGCGCATCACCCAAGGGCCGGCGTTGCCGGGCAAGCTCGCCGATTGCGCCGGGCAGGACCCGATGCGTTCCGAACTGTTCCTGGTGGAAGGTGATTCCGCCGGTGGTTCGGCCAAGCAAGCGCGGGATAAAGAGTTCCAGGCGATCCTGCCGTTGCGCGGCAAGATCCTCAACACCTGGGAAGTCGACGGCAGCGAAGTGCTGGCCAGCCAGGAAGTGCACAACATTGCCGTGGCCATCGGCGTCGATCCGGGCGCGGCGGACATGAGCCAACTGCGCTACGGCAAGATCTGCATCCTTGCCGACGCCGACTCCGACGGTCTGCACATTGCCACCTTGCTCTGTGCCTTGTTCGTCCAGCATTTCCGTGCACTGGTTGATGCCGGTCACGTGTATGTCGCAATGCCGCCGCTGTACCGCATCGACCTGGGCAAGGAGATCTATTACGCCCTGGACGAAGCCGAGCGCGACGGGATTCTCGATCGCCTGGTGGCCGAGAAGAAACGCGGCAAGCCACAGGTCACCCGATTCAAAGGCCTGGGTGAAATGAATCCGCCGCAGTTGCGTGAAACCACCATGGACCCGAACACCCGGCGGTTGGTGCAACTGACGCTGGATGATTTCGAGGCGACCTCGGAAATCATGGACATGCTGCTGGCGAAAAAACGCGCCGGCGACCGCAAGACCTGGCTGGAGTCCAAGGGCAACCTGGCCGAGGTTCTGGGCTGATGCGTCTGGGCTTTGCCCTGGCGTGTGCGTTGCTGCTGACCTCGATCACGGTGTCTGCCGAGCCGACACCGCAACTGCGCCTGTTGTCCGAGCATGCCATCGAAGGCATGCGCGGCGGCAACCTGTCCGGGCTGGCCCAGTGCGGCAACGAGTTGTGGACGGTGTCCGACCGTGACGATGACCAGATCTACCGTCTCCAAACCGGTGGCAACGTCTGGCAAGCTGAAGCGGTCGGCATCGGCATTCCTCCGGTGCCCGACAGCGGTTTGCCCTGGGGCTTGCGTTCTCGTGCCTGGGTGGCGTCGTTCGTGCGCGGTGGTGACCTGGATTTCGAAGGCATCACCTGCGACAGTGCGGGTAACCGTTACGTGGTCAGCGAATCCCACGGGGCCGTGCTGCAAGTTCCGCCAACGGGGCCGACGTCCTGGTTGAAGATTTCGCCGCTCATGGTTCGCGAAGCGCGGGCCAGTGGCATGCTGTTGCGCTTCAATGCGCTGTTCGAAGGCCTGGCGATCAATCCTGAAGGTGACCAGCTGTGGTTGGCCGCCGAACGTGACAGTCGCGGGTTGCTGCTGATCAAGCGCAAGCAAAGCGTCTGGGACTGCGATGGCGGCTGTGTGCTGCTGAGCGAGGCCGGAAAAGAAATGCAACCTGCACAGTTTCCCCGAGCCCGGGCAATGCCCCGGGATTTTGCCGATCTGTCGTTGTTCAACGGCAAGCTCTTTACCCTTGAGCGCAACGTGTTCGAGATTTGTCGCCGTGACGCGGTGACAGCGAAGGTCGAGCGCTGCTGGTCGTATGCCGACGAGGCTTTGCAGGAAAATCGCCGTTATCCGCAGGACTATGGCCTGGCGGAAGCGTTGGTCGTGGACGCCGAGGGCGCCTGGATTGGTATCGACAACAACACCGGAGCCCGCGCCGATGGCGAGGTCCGTCCGATCGTCTGGCGCTTTGCCGCACCTGACGGTGGCTGGAGCGCCAAGCCGTGAGTCAGCAAACGCCAGGAAAACGTGCCGGACGGGTATTGATGGTGCTGGCCTGGTGCGCAGCGCTGTTTCTGGCGACGCGTTTCTTTGGCCAATGGGAGCAGCGGCAGCAAAATCCCAACGCTGTGATCAGCTCGCAGCAGGGCGACGGCTTTGTCGAAGTGAAACTGCTCGGCAATGCCCAAGGGCATTTTGTCGCCAGCGGCCAGATCAACGGTCAGCCGGTGGACTTCATGCTCGACACCGGGGCGACCGATGTAGCGATTCCGGCAGAGCTGGCCAAGCGCTTGAAGCTCGAAGAAGGTTTCGGTGTGACCCTGAGCACGGCCAATGGCCTGAGCCAGGGCTATCGCACCCGTATCGAACGCCTGCAACTGGGCGACATCGTGTTGCGGGACGTCCGCGCACTGGTGGCGCCGGGCCTGCATGGCGATCAGGTGCTGCTCGGTATGAGCGCGCTGAACAAACTTGAATTTACCCAGCGCGGTGGCACCATGCTGCTGCGCCAGACAACGAACCGATGAGGCCCGCATGAGCGACATCCTTGCAGACAGCTTAGATGGCGTAGAACGCCGATCGCTGGCTGACTTCACCGAAAATGCCTACCTCAACTACTCCATGTACGTGATCATGGACCGTGCCTTGCCGCATATCGGCGACGGCCTGAAGCCCGTACAGCGGCGCATCATTTACGCCATGAGCGAGTTGGGGCTGGATGCCGACTCCAAGCACAAGAAATCGGCGCGTACCGTCGGTGACGTGCTCGGTAAATTCCATCCCCACGGCGACTCGGCGTGCTACGAAGCCATGGTGCTGATGGCCCAGCCGTTCAGCTACCGCTACACGCTGGTGGATGGCCAGGGCAACTGGGGTGCACCGGACGATCCCAAGTCCTTCGCTGCCATGCGATACACCGAGGCGCGGCTGTCGCGTTACTCCGAAGTGCTGCTCAGCGAGCTGGGCCAGGGCACCGCGGACTGGGGGCCGAATTTCGACGGCACGCTCGACGAGCCGCTGGTGTTGCCGGCACGCCTGCCGAACATCCTGCTCAATGGCACTACCGGCATCGCCGTGGGCATGGCCACCGACGTACCGCCGCACAACCTGCGCGAAGTCGCCAGCGCCTGCGTGCGTTTGCTCGATGAGCCCAAGGCCACGGTCGAACAGCTCTGCGAGCACATCCAGGGGCCGGACTACCCGACCGAAGCGGAAATCATCACGCCGCGCGCCGATTTGCTGAAAATCTACGAAACCGGTCGCGGTTCGGTGCGCATGCGCGCCGTGTATCACATCGAAGACGGCGACATCATTGTCACCGCGCTGCCGCATCAGGTCTCCGGCGCCAAGGTGCTGGAACAGATCGCCGCGATGATGCAGGCCAAACCGTCCAAGGCCCCGCAAATCGCGGACCTGCGTGACGAATCGGACCACGAAAACCCGTGCCGGATCGTGATCATTCCGGGTGCACGCAAGAACTTTGACCACGATGCGCTGATGCAACACCTGTTCGCCAGCACGGAGCTGGAGTCGAGCTACCGGGTCAACGTCAACATCATCGGCCTGGACGGCAAGCCGCAACTGAAAAACCTGCGGGCCTTGCTGGTCGAGTGGCTGGAATACCGCGTACAGACCGTGCGTCGCCGCCTGCAATTCCGCCTCGATAAAGTTGAGCGCCGCCTGCACCTGTTGGACGGTTTGCTGATTGCCTATCTCAACCTGGATGAAGTGATTCACATCATCCGCACCGAGGAGCACCCGCGGGCCAAGCTGATCGAGCGCTTCGCCCTGAGCGAAATCCAGGCCGATTACATCCTCGACACTCGGTTGCGTCAGTTGGCACGCCTGGAAGAGATGAAGCTGCGTGCCGAGCAAGACGAACTGCTCAAGGAACAAGCCAAGCTACAGGCCTTGCTCAGCAGTGAATCCAAGCTGAAGAAGCTGGTGCGCACCGAGTTGATCAAGGACGCCGAAACCTACGGCGACGACCGTCGCTCGCCAATCGTCGAGCGCGCTGAAGCCAAGGCCCTGACCGAGCACGATCTGCTGCCCAACGAGAAGGTCACCGTTGTGCTGTCCGAAAAAGGCTGGGTTCGCTCCGCCAAGGGCCATGAGATCGATGCCACGGGGCTTTCCTACAAGGCGGGGGATGGCTTCAAGGCCTTGGCGGCCGGGCGCTCCAACCAGTTTGCGGTGTTCATCGACTCCACCGGTCGCAGTTATTCGGTGGCGGCGCATACGCTGCCATCGGCCCGTGGCCAGGGCGAACCGCTGACCGGTCGTCTGACGCCACCGCCGGGGGCGAGCTTCGAATGCGTGCTGATGCCGGAAGATGATGCGTTGTACGTCATCGCGTCCGACGCCGGTTACGGTTTCGTGGTCAAGGGTGAAGACCTGCAGGCCAAGAATAAGGCGGGCAAGGCGCTGTTGAGCCTGCCGAACAATGCCAAGGTGATCCTGCCGCGTCCGGTGGCCGATCGTGAACAGAACTGGCTGGCTTCGGTGACCACCGAAGGTCGCTTGCTGATCTTCAAGATCAGCGATCTGCCACAATTAGGTAAGGGCAAAGGCAACAAGATCATCGGGATTTCCGGTGAGCGAGTGGCCAGTCGCGAAGAATATGTCACGGACATCGCCGTCATACCGGATGGCGCCACCTTGGTGCTTCAGGCCGGAAAACGTACCTTGTCACTGAAAGCGGACGACCTTGAGCACTACAAGGGTGAGCGTGGGCGTCGTGGTAACAAGTTGCCACGTGGCTTCCAGCGGGTAGATGCGCTGCTCGTCGAAAACCTCAATTAAGCGTCCTAGAGGCGTCGGTCCACGATTTAACGCGTAGATCGACGCTTTCGCGCTGGAGTCGGAACGCATATTCACGGATGATATGGCCTTTCAAGCGCCGGCGTGGCCGAGCGTTCTTCATATTTATTGAGTATTTTCACTGTGATCAGCCTTGTGGCGATCACCTGGATGGGACGATGACTGCTCTGCGCCTTCCTTTTATTTTGATGCTCGCTGGCGTTCTTGGCCTGGCGGGTTGCAGCGTTCACCAGCCGGTGTCGCTGTATCAACTGGACAGCGGAAGTCCGGTTCAGCCTGCGCAAAGCGCGGGCATGGCAGTATTGTTGGGCCCGGTAACCGTTGCTGACTACCTTCAGCGCGAAACCCTGTTGCAACGCCAGCCAGATGGCAGCCTGCAAGCCTCGGTCGACGGTCGTTGGGCCGGTAGCCTGTCTTCGGACATCGATCAGCTGTTGCTGCGTCAGGTCGCCGGTCACCTGGACAGCCAGCGCGTGGTGTTGGCGCCGGCAACCGTTGGCTTCACACCGGATGTTCAAGTGCTGCTGACCATCACTCGTCTGGATTCGGGTGAAAAACAACCGGCGATCCTCGATGCGCAATGGCGCCTGATCGACCGCCGTGGTCAGGTGCGCGACAACCGCATCATTCATCTGCAGGAACAACACGCCGGCACCACGGCCGCTCAGGTTCAGGCTCAGGGTGTGCTGTTGCAGAAACTCGCCGAACAGCTGTCGGTGGCGCTCAAGCCGCTGGCCAATCAACCGCCCATCGCCGAAGCTCCTAAAAAGCCGGCAGCCAAGCCTGTGGCGCCTGCGGCGGAAGCGGAAAAGCAGCCGAAGATTCCGATGGCTGCACCGATTCGTACGGATATGGAAGTGTTCCGCTTCTAAATCCACACCGGTTCAACACAAGGCCCGCATTGATGCGGGTCTTGTTGTTTCTGCAGACTGGAGACCCCTTGTGCCTGTCCCGGCCCCTTCGCGAGCAGGCTCGCTCCCACAGTGGGTTTTCAGTGATCACACCCTTTGTGGGCAGCCTGGATCAAATGT